>JAAZPG010000067.1 GCA_012797375.1 Acidobacteriota bacterium | reverse complement strand
GCCGCGATCCGCCGGGCCGCGGGCCCGACGGCCGCGACGATGTCCCAGCCCAAGCGCCCGGCGGTCCGCCCGGCGTCTTCGTGGTATTGATCCCCTTCCGGGCCGAGCTCGAGCATGTCGCCGAGGACAGCCACCCATCGGCCGGCCGGAAGGTTGATGTAGCTGCGGAGGGCCATGTCCAGGGCCCGCGGATTGGAGTTGTACGTGTCGTCGATGACCGTGATTCCCCGGGCCAGGCGGATGATGTTTCCCCGCTTGGCCGCCGGGGCGAGGACGGCCAAAGCCGGCTTCAGGGTCTCCCAGCCGAGGCCGAAGGCCGCGGCGACCCCGAGGGCGGCCAGGAAATTTTCCACCTGGCCGCCGGTCAGAAAGGGGAGAGTGACTTCGCGGGCGGCCCCGTCGTAATGCAGGCGGAACTGGAGGCCGTCATATCCCGCGTAGGCCATCCCGGAAGCCCGGACTTCGGCGTCTTGGCTGAAGCCGAAGGTGATGACCCGCCCCGGGGCCCGGTCGGCGAGGGTCTTGCTCCAGGGGTCGTCGGCGTTGAGGACGGCCGTGCCGTCCGGCTTCAATCCCTCAAGGATTTCCGCCTTCGCTTCGGCCACGGCCTGGAGCGATTCAAAAAAGGCCAGGTGGACCGGGGCGACGTTCGTGACGACGGCCACGTCCGGCGGGGCGATCCCGGTCAGCCGCCGGATCTCCCCGGCCGCGCTCATGCCCATCTCCAAGACGGCGACCTCGTGCTCCGTCTCGAGGCGGAGCACGGAAAGGGACAGGCCGAGATGGTTGTTGAGGTTTCCCTCGGATTTATGGACCCGGAAGATCGTCCCCAGAAGGGCGGCGATGAACTCCTTGGTCGTTGTTTTGCCGACGCTGCCGGTGACGCCGACGACCTTGGCCGGATGGCGGACGAGAACCGACCGGGCCAGGTCCTGGAGAGCCGCGGCCGTGTCCGCGGTCTTGATGAGAACGAACGACTTGTCGGCGGCCGGGACGCCGCGGGAGACGACGGCCCCGGCGGCTCCGCGGGCGGCCGCGTCCGGCACGAAGTCATGGCCGTCCCGTCCGGCCACAAGGGCGAAGAACAGCCCGCCGCGCTCGATCGTTCGGGAATCGAGGCCGAACGAAGAAAAAACGGCCCCCCGGTCGCCCTGGAGGACCGTTCCCCCGGCGGCCGCGGCGATTTCGGAGGCGCGCAGACGGGCCATGGTTATTTCTTCTCCATGGCCGCCAGGATGTCCCGGGCGACGCCGGCGTCGCTGAACGGCTTGACGTTTGTCCCGGATGTCTGGGTCGTTTCGTGTCCCTTGCCGGCCAGGACGACGAAGTCGCCTTCTCCGGCTTCGGCCAGGGCCCGGGCGATCGCCTCGCGGCGGTCGGGGATGATGGTGTGTTTCGCGCCGCCGGCGGCCGTGAATCCCGCCTCGATCTCGGCGATGATCGCCGCCGGATCCTCGCTCCGGGGATTGTCCGACGTGAGAAACGTCCAGTCGGCGTACCGGGCCGCGACGGCCCCCATCCGGGGGCGCTTGGCCCGGTCGCGGTCGCCGCCCGCCCCGAACACCAGGAGTATCCGGGCCGGCTTGAGATCCCGGACGGTCTCGAGCAGGCTTTGGAGGGAGGCGTCGGTGTGGGCATAGTCGACGATGACGTGGAAACCGAGGGAGTTCTCGACTTTCTCGAAGCGGCCGGGAATCTGGCCGAGTCCGGCGATTCCCTCCTTGATCACGGCCACGGGGACGCCGAGGGCCAAGGAGACGGCGAACGCGGCCAGGAG
>JAAZPG010000066.1 GCA_012797375.1 Acidobacteriota bacterium | reverse complement strand
TCTACGGAACGACCATGGAGGAGCCCAACGTCACGCGGGTCTTCTCCATGAAGCTCGACAAGAAGCCGGAGGCGGAGACCGATGCCTAAAGTCCAGCTCTACGTGCCGCCCGGCGGATACTTCGCCGAGCGCTGGTCGAAAGGGTCGTCCATCCCGCCGCTCGGCCTCCTCTCGATCGGGGCCGTCCTGGAACGGGAGGGGATCCCGGTGGAAATCGTCCCGGCCGACATCTTGGGGCTGAGCTGGTCGGACATCGTCCGCAAGATCCGGGCGGACCGGCCCGACATCGTCGGGGTGACGATCACGACCGAAAACCGGTTCCAGAGCTTCCGTCTCGTCCGCCTGGCCAAAAAAGCCCGTCCGGAAGTCCTCACCATCCTGGGCGGGCCCCATGCCTCGATGGCCGCCGAGGATTGCTTGGATCATATCCCCGAGCTCGACCTGGTCTGCCGGGGCGAGGGCGAGGAGACGATGCTCGAGGTCTGCCGGCGCTGGACGCCGGGGAGCGGAGCCGCGGTTTTAGGAGATGTCCGGGGCTTGGTTCTCCGCCGCGACGGCCGGGCTTCGGCCAATCCGCCGCGTCCGCCGATCGCCGACCTCGATACGCTGCCCTCTCCCGCTTTCCACTTGGTTCCCTTCGAGAAATACAACTTCACCCTCGATGTCCCGGGCCGGGGCCCCCTCCGGGCGATCAGCGTCATGACCAGCCGGGGCTGTCCCTTCGCCTGCTCCTTCTGCGCCACACCGATCAACTGGGGACGCCACGTCCGGATGCGCAGTCCGGAAAACGTCGTCCGTGAAATCGAGCTCCTGAAGGAGCGCTACGGCATCGAGGCCGTTTTCTTCTATGACGACACGTTCAACGCCAGCCCCCGCCGGGCCGACGCCATTTGCGACTTGATGATCGCCCGCGGACTCGATGTCCGCTTCATGTGCGACGTTCGTCTCGACATCATGAGCCGGGAGTTGATCGAGAAGATGAAGCGGGCCGGGCTTTACTACCTGTCCTACGGGCTCGAGGCCGGCTCGGACCGGGTCCGGAAGGACATCGTCGGCAAACAGATCGACCTGGCCGACTTCCACCGCCTCACCGGCTGGTGCTTGGAGCTCGGGATCGTGGCCAACGTTTTCATGATCTTCAGTCATCCGACCGAGACATGGACGGAAGCCCAAGAGACGATCCGCCTCATTGAAAAGTACCGGGGCCGGATCGAGACTTCGATCGCCATTCTCCATGTGTATCCGGGCACGCCCCTGGAAAAAACCGCCCGGGAGAGGGGCGTTCTTCCGCCGGGATTCACGTGGACGAAACGGTACCGCAAGGGGGTCATCACCCTCCCCCTGGCCCAGGGCGACGTTCCCTTGTTCATCGACAAGCTCCGCTGGTCCCAGATCTGCGAGCTCGTCCTGCGCTGGTCGCTCAGCTCCCGGAAATCCTCTCCGCTTAAAAAAGCTCCCCGGGCGCTCCGAAAGATCCGCTCCTGGGGGGATTTCGCCCGTCTCGCGGTGATGGGCGCGAAATACCTCCAGCTCAAGTTTTTCGGGTTCCGGACGAAGAGTCGCGCATAATATACGCTCCGCCGGCCGCCGGCCTTTTTTCGCCGGGCCGGGGGAATGACGCGGGCGGGCGGAGACGGCTTTTCAAGGAGGCGGCATGTCGCTTTATCTCTACATCATCCTCGCCTATCTGCTCGTCCTCACCGGGATGAATTTCTACCGGGCCCGGAAAATCAAGAGCCAGGAGGACTACCAGGTCGCCGGACGGAGCTTGAAATGGCAGGTCATGGTTTTCACCCTGATCTGCACCTGGATCGGCTCGGGGACGTTCATCAGCGGGGCCGAATTCGCGGCCAAGGCTGGAATCTCGGCCCTCTGGCTCGCGGCCGGGGCGTGGGTCGGCATCGTCCTGATTTATTTTTTAGCCGCGAAAATCCATCGGTTCGGACAGTACACGATCGGCGATATCCTCGAGGTCCGCTACGGCCCGGCCGCCCGGTTGTTCGGGGCCATCGCCCTCATCCTTTCGTTCGTCTCGATCGTCTCCTATCAATTCGTCGCCGGCGGATTCATCTTGAACGTCGCCTCCGACGGAAAGATTTCCGCGCCCTTGGGGACGCTGATCGCGGCCGCCTTCGTCATCCTCTTCACCGCGGTCGGAGGCATGGTGGCCATCGCCTACACCGACCTGCCCAACGGGATCATCATCGTCCTCGCCTGCCTGGCGGCCGTTCCCTTCGTCTACGCCGCCTCCGGAGGGATCGAAACCGCCCGCCAAGCCCTTCCGCCGGGGTATTTCGCCGCGGTCAACAGCCAGTTCGGAGCCCACCCGGTCCTCAAGGCCGTCGGCTATTTCCTCTCGACCCTCTTTCTCCTGCTCGGCGTTCAGAGCATGTACCAGAAGTTCTACAGCGCCAAATCGGCTCGGGACGCCCGCAAAGCCGTCATCTGGTGGACCCTGGGAACGATCTTCGTCGAATCCGTCGTCGTGATCATCGCCGTCTTCGCCTTCAGCAAGCTCCAGGGACAGATCGACCTCAGCGTTCCCAAGGAGGGCGGGAAGGTCGTCTTGATGGCCGCCCGGAGCCTGGTTCCCGCCCCCGTCGGCGTGCTTCTCCTGGGCGCGGCCTGCGCCGTGGTCATCTCGACGGGCATGAATTACCTCCTGTCCCAATCAACGACCATCATGCGCGACATCTACCAGCGCTTTGTGAAAAAGGACGCCGAGGCCCGCCGGATCATCGCTCTCCAAAAAATCCTGGTCGTCGTCGTGGGCATTCTGGCCTTCCTGATGGCCACCCAGCTGCGGAGCATCCTGGAGACCAGCATGTTCGCCTACACGATCTACGGGGCGGCCGTCACCCCCGCCCTCATCGCCGCCCTGGTCTGGAAACGGGCGACCAAAGCCGGGGGGCTGGCCTCGATCATCGGAGGAACGGTCGTCTGCCTCTTCTTCTTCATCATGACCCGGATCCTGCCCCCCGACCGGGTCCCGGACGGAGATCCCTGGGGCATCCCCCTCATCTACCCGGCCTTGATCGTCTCGATCGGCAGCCTGATCGTCGTGTCCCTCCTGACGCCCCGGCCGGAGCCCAAGATCATCGAGAAGCTCTTCCCGTCCCCATGAGCTCATGACCACCGGCGTTCTTCTCGATCCCCGTTTCAACGGCCATTTCATGGGACCGGGGCACATCGAGTGCCCGGAGCGGCTCGAGGCGATCGAGGCCCTCCTTAAAACAGAGCTGGATTTTTCCCCGGCCCGGATCGCGGCCCGCCCGGCCTCGGCCGCCGAGCTCGCCCGCGTCCACGCTCCCGAGTACATCGATTTCCTCTCCCGGACTCGGGAGCGGGCCCACACGCCGCTCGACGGCGATACCGCGGCCTCGTCGCTGTCCTACGAGGCCGCCCTCCTGGCCGCCGGCGGAACCATCGAAGCCGCCGATTTTGTCCTCGCCGGGCCGGGACGGAACGCCTTCGCTCTCGTCCGACCGCCCGGCCATCACGCCGAGCGGGGGACGGCCAAGGGATTTTGCCTGTTCAACAACGTCGCCGTGGCCGCCGAACATCTCATCCGGGAACGGGGCCTCCGCCGGATCCTCATCGCCGATTGGGACGTTCACCACGGCAACGGGACCCAGAACGCGTTCTACGCCCGCGACGACGTCCTCTTTTTTTCGACCCATCGGTCCCCTTTTTTCCCCGGAGGAGGGGGGTGGGACGAAATCGGGGCGGGAGACGGAAGGGGATACACCGTCAACGCGCCCCTCTCGGCGGGCAAGACCGACGGGGATTTTCTGTTCCTCTACCGGAATATCCTCGGCCCGATCGCCCGGGCGTTCATGCCGGAGTTCATCCTCGTTTCGGCCGGCTTCGATATTTACGCCGGCGATCCGCTCGGCGGGATGAGGGTCAGCCTGGAGGGCTTCGCCGGCCTGGCCTCGGAGCTGATGGACCTGGCTCAGGAAACCTGCGGCGGCCGGCTGCTTCTTGTTCTCGAGGGGGGATACCATATCGACGGCCAGGCCCGGGCCGTCCGGGAAGTCCTCCGCCGGATGGCCGGGACGCGGGCCGCGCCGGACATTCGAGCCGATATCTCCATCACCACCCAGAAGGAAATCACTCCCGTCGTCGACGTCCAGCGGGCGTTCTGGCCTCTTTGAGCCGTTCCCGGGCAGGGGGAGTCCTCATCCGAGGACACGACGTCTCTTTCTCAGGACGATCCGGGCTCCGAAAATCCGCTTTTTCAGGCGGGAACGCCTGGTATGTTTCTTGCTATAATGAGGATGCAAGGAGAAATCCGATGAGAAAAACAGCGCTCGCGGCCGCCGCCGTCTTATTGTTCTTCACCTGGGCTTCGGGTCAGGATGCCGTTCCGCCGGACTCCGCCGGCCGGGAAGCGGCCGGCGGGCGGTACTCCTACGCTCGCCTGAGCTTTGTCGACGGCCGGATTTTCCTTCAGCGGGCCGCCGACCTGGCCTCCGAAGAAGCGACGATCAACACCCCGATCAGCGAGGGCGACCGGCTCGGAACCGACGAGGGCCGGGCGGAGATCTCCTTCGGCGACATCAAGTACGCCCGCTTGGATCATTACACGAAAATCGACGTTCAAACCCTCCCCCGGGACCATTCCTCCCTGCTTCGCCTTCGCCACTGGGCGGGGAATCTCTATCTCGATTTAGGTTCCTTGGACCGGGAAAAGGACGTCGAGCTTCTCACGCCCGGGGCGACGCTTTATTTCCTGGAAAAAGGCCTCTACCGGGTCGACGTCGGGAACGACGGACGGACGGAAATCCTCGTCTTCGAGGGGCTGGTCGAGACCGCGGCCGAGGAGGGATCCGTCCTGGTCAAGACGGGACAAGGCCTGTCGTTGGCCGACGGCCGATTCGAAGGCCGGGCGAAGAATTTCATGACCGGCGCCACCGACGCCTTCGACCGCTGGAACGGCGACCGAGCCTCCCTCGTCCGCGGGACGGCGGAATCTCTCGGACGGCTCCCCGTGGAAATCGCCGAATACGAATCGGAGCTGGATGCTTCCGGCGAGTGGATCGACATTGAACCGTTTGGCTTCGTCTGGATTCCCACCGGCTTGAGCCCTGGCTGGCGTCCCTATACATGGGGACGCTGGACCTGGCTGCCGTTCTCCGGATGGTGCTGGGTGCCGTACGAGCCGTGGGGGTGGTGCACCTTCCATTACGGCCGTTGGCAATGGGATCCGTTTTACGGCTGGTATTGGATCCCTCTCCCCGGCTGGGGAGCGGCTTGGGTCAACTGGTGGTGGAACGATTATTATTGCGGCTGGGCTCCCATGAGCTACTGGGGGTATCCCGGCATCATCTACAATAACGATTATTACGGCCGCGGGTGGGACGGCGACTATCCGCCCGAATCACGGGCCCTGGTCGTCGTCCGGAAGAGCCAGCTCCGGGACCCCAACGCGGGGCAAGCGGCCCTGCCGCCGGGGGAAATCCGCTCGGTCGGCCGCTTCCGCCTGAGCGAAGCGCCGCCGGACTTCAAGCCCGATCCGAATGCCCCTCTCCGGCTTGAGCCCCTCGACAAACGGGGCGCCGTCCTCATCCGCAAGGACGGCGGGCAGGGCCTGTCCGGCAACGTTCCCCCGGAAAGCCCCCGGCTGATTCGGCCGGCCGACCGGCCGTGGAACGCGGGTTCGGAGAAAGAGCTGAAAACGCCGGAGGATTCCCGCCCCGTCCGGATCGCCGAGCGGCCCGGAACCGCCCCCGACTCCTCACGGCCGGCCGAACCGCAGGAACGCCGGATCCGCAAGACGTATCCGTCCTTCGATCGGTTCGATCGAGGGGACTCCGGAAAACGCGAATCCCTGACCGACCTCCTGCGGGACAAGTTCTACCGGGTTTTCCAAGGCGAGGAGCGGAAGGCGGATTCGCCGTCCTCGAAATCGGGATCTGTTTCCGGACGCAGATCCTCCCCCCGCTCCAGCGAGGGCTCGGCGTCCCGCTCCAGCGGCCGGAGCTCCTCCCCGTCCCGCTCGTCCTCTCCCCCGAAATCATCTTCAGGCAACAGCAGCTCGGGATCCTCGGGGAACGTCAAAAAGAAATAGCCGGCCGGATCACGACCGCCGAAGCCGTCAGCGCTCTTCCCGGGCCACGGACGTCCCGCCGTAATCGAGCGTCGAGATGTGATCCAGCATCGAACACAGCCGGGTGGGCTCGGTTCCTTCGAGAAACGCTTCCATGAACCGCCATTTGCACTGCGGGGTGGCTAGAAGCCCGGTCTTGCGGTCGATGGCCATGAAGTGGATGTTCGGCGGGGTCTCGAATTCTTCGGGATAATACTCGACGGACGCATCCTTCGCCTTCGCCTTTATCTCCTCGAGGACGCGGCCGAAAAAAGTCATCCAGATCGGAAGGGCGGCGACGGCCCCGGTTTCATTCCGGCCGAGGGAGGTGTTGTCGTCCATGCCCACCCAAACCCCGACACAGAGCGACGGGGAGTAGCCGATGTACCAGGCGTCGGTGCAGTCGTCCGTCGTGCCGGTTTTACCGCCTAAGGCCGTATCGTTGAGAAAGACGCTCGCGGCCGCAGCCGTGCCGCGCTGAACGACGCCCTCCATCAGGTGGGTCATCAGAAACGCCGTCTGGGGCGAGACGACCTCCTCGGCCTCGACGACATGCTCCTCCAGGAGATTGCCGTCCCGGTCCTCGACCCGGCTGACGAAAAACGGCCGGATCCGGATTCCCTTGTTGGGGAAGACGCCGTAGGCCGAGACCATTTCCACGAGATTGACCTCGAACGTGCCCAAGGCCAGGGAGAGATAAGGATACAGTGTTCCGGTCAAGCCGAAGCGCTTGGCGTAATCCACGCCGGTCTGGGGGGAGATGTTGTCCAGGATCTTGGCCGTGATGACGTTGCGCGACTCTTCCAAGCCCGTCCGGAAGGTGATCATTCCCTTGTATTTCCGGTCGTAATTGCGGGGCGTCCAAACCGTCCCGGACCAGGGATCGGGGAAGTCCGTCGGCTCGTCGACGAGGCGGCTGGCGGCCGTGAAGCCGCGCTCCAGGGCGGCCGTATAGATGAACGGCTTCATCGCCGATCCGGCCTGTCGGGACGTCTGGGTCGCCCGGTTGAGCTGCGTCCGGCGGAAGGATGAGCCGCCGACCATCGCCTTGATCTGGCCCGTTCGGGGATCAATAGCCACCAAGGCCGCCTGGGCGAGCGGCTCCTGCTCCAGGGTCGCCACGGTTTCTTTTTTTTCCGCGTCCCGGGATTTCACCCGGACCTGGATCACATCCCCGGGCTTGAGGAGGGAATCCAGGGCCTTGCCGGGGGCGGCCCATTCCGCCCCCTCATTGATCAAACGGGCGAAATCGTCCTTGACCTTGATCCGGACTTCCTTCCGGCCGACGGAGAGGACGATGGCCTCCTCGATGTCCCCGGGCTCGAGGCGGGGCGTGACCCATGACCTCAGCCGGTACTCCTCGAGCTTCTTCCCG
>JAAZPG010000065.1 GCA_012797375.1 Acidobacteriota bacterium | reverse complement strand
ATTCGTGGACATCGGAAAGCGAGGCCGCCGACAAATCCTCCATCGAGCCGATGACCGTCCAGCTGTAGGGATGCCCTTTGGGGAAACAAGCCTGGGCGATCAGTTCGTCGGCCAGGGCGTAGGGCTCGTTCTCGTACTGGCGCTTCTCGTTCTGGACGACGCCGCGCTGCTCGTCGAGCTTGGCTTGGGTGACCGCGCCCAGGAGGTGGCCCATCCGGTCCGATTCGGCCCAAAGGGCGACCTCGAGGGCCGTCGCGGGGACGTTCTCAAAATAGTTCGTCCGGTCCTCGCTGGTCGTCCCGTTGAGGTCGGTCGCCCCGATCTTCTCCATCAAGGGAAAATAGTCCTCGTTGTGGTTCTCCGAGCCGTTGAACATCAAGTGCTCGAAAAGATGGGCGAATCCGGTTTTTCCGGGTTTCTCGTTTTTCGAGCCGACATGGTACCAAACGTTGAAGGCCACGATCGGGGTTTTGTGATCCTCGTGGACGATGACGGTCAGGCCGTTGTCCAGGACCGTCTTGTGGAAGGGAATGTCGGCCGAGGCGGCCAGCTGTCCGAAGGACAGGGCCGGGGCCAAGGCCAGGGTCAGGGCTAAGACGGCGGCCGCCAGCCGCGGTCCGCCGATCAACCGGGGTTTTGACGCGAGCATCGGTTCCTCCTCGATATAGCAAATAGGCGTGAATATTCATTATATACGTTTTTACCCGCTTCGGGTTATCGCCCTTCGCCCCGGCGCGGACGAGGGAGGATCCGTCCCCTCGAGGATTCCCCGGTCCGCCGACGACTCCCGATTTCCGCCGAATCCGGGCCGGATCCGCGGATTTTCCGCATCGGTCTTTTCCTTTTTTGTTTTAAAATCGGGAAACGGGCGAGCCGGCGGGATCGGCCGTCCGCGGGATGTGAAATCGGGAGACACGGAAAGACCTCTTCGCCCGAAATCAAGGAGAGGGGGCTTGTGTCTCCTGATTTCTTTTGCTACGTTGAGACCGGCATGCGAACGATCGTCGGCGAGGCGGAAATCAAGACCGAGGTCAAGCGGTCGCGGTTCATCGGCCGGAGCTTCATCCGCTCGACGCCGGACGAAGCCCTGGCCGCGGTCAAAACGCTCCGCGCGTCCGAGCCCGGAGCCACCCACCACTGCTGGGCCTACCGCCTCGGCCGGGACGGGGAACAAGCCCGCTACCATGACGACGGCGAGCCCCAGGGCACGGCCGGCCCGCCCATTCTCGAGGTCCTGAAAAAGAACGGCGTCACCAACGTCCTGCTCGTCGTCACCCGCTATTTCGGCGGCGTCAAGCTGGGGGCCGGCGGCCTCGTCCGGGCTTACGGCGACGCGGCCAAGCGGGTGCTGGAAAAATCGGGGCTCAAGAATCTTCGTTGGATGGTCGAGGCGGAGGCGGAAGTCCCCTATCCCCTGCTCGGCACGTTCGAAAGCTTCCTGGCCGGCGAGGACGCCGAGGTCACCGGAAAGACGTACGGCGAGCATGTCACGATCCGGCTTCGCCTGCCCGCGGCCCGCGAGGAGGCGCTCCGGGAATATTACGCCGCCCTCACTTCCGGCCAATCCTCTCTCCTCATCCTCGGCCGGGATTTCCGCTGAGCCGGCCGGTCGCGTCGAGGGATCCGTTCCCGCGGCCTCCACCCGCCCGGGCGCCCGGAACACCTGTCGAAGCTCCTTCACCCGGCGCGGGATCCCGGGAATCGGGGAATCTTCCGCCGCGCACCGGTGAGAACCTCGGGGATGGGGATTCATTCCCGCGTTTGACAGACTTGACCGGATGGCCTATTTTAAGCCTTCGACGAAATTCTTTTAAGGATAGAGGCCATGACCACGATTCTCCCGCGTTCCTTCCGGCCGGCGGCCGCCGCTCTTCTGACCCTCGGCTTTCT
>JAAZPG010000064.1 GCA_012797375.1 Acidobacteriota bacterium | reverse complement strand
TGCCTGGATACGATTCCCTCCCGCTGACGGCGGATTAGACATTCTTTTTCCCGATGAAAAGAGCCATCGGGCCCGCGGAAAACGAAGTCAATCCTTTTTCAGGCGGAACAAGCTCCCGGCTTCGTAGATCTCCCGCTGGACGGCGCTCATCGGCTCGAGCGGGAATGCCCCGTCCCGGGTGAGGTCGCGCCCCCGCCCGGCGGCGAGATCGAGCTCGACCTCGTCTCCCGACCGGATGCGGCCCTCGGCCGCCGCCTGTTCCAGGCCTCCGCTCCGGAGGACGGGGAACCCGGTGTTGACGGCGTTGCGGAAATAGATCGCCGAATACGAAGGGGCGGCAATCGCCGCCACGCCGAGGGCGACGAAGCAATCCACCGCCTGCTGGCGCGAGGAGCCGGCCCCGAAATTCCGCCCGGCGATGAGGATATCCCCGGGCCGGGCTTTTTCGGGGAAATCCTTCCAGCCCTCCAGGTTGCCCAAAGCGAACGCGCCCATCTGGGAAATCTCGGTGATGTGGAGATGAGCGTTGTGGAAGATCTGGTCGGTGTCGATGTCCTCGATCAGCCGGCCGTCGGCCCCGGCCAGCACCCAGACGCGGCCGCGAAGCATGGTCTCTCTCATGTCACAGCTCCCCGGGCGCGGCGATCTCGCCCTTGGCGCAGGAGGCGGCCACCGTCTCGGGCGAAGCCAGGTAGACCGGGCCCTTCCCCTGCTTGCCGGGAAAATTGCGGTTCCCGGTGCCGATTTCGACCTCGCCTTTTCCCGTCAGCCCGGCGTGGCCCTCGGCGCATCCCCCGCACCCCGGGTTGAGAACGATGGCCCCGCTGTCGAAGAGGATTTTCAGGATTCCGGTCGAAAGCATCTCCTCGTACACCCGGCGGGTGGCCGGGACGATTTTAAGCATAACCCCCGGCCGGACTTTCCGGCCGCGGAGGACGGCGGCCGCCGCCTCCATGTCCTCGATCCGCCCGTTGGTACACGATCCGATAAAGCCGGAGTCGATCCGCGCGCCGCGGACCTCGGACACGGGCTTCACCGTGTTGGGCGAAGGCGGAAGGGCGACCTGGGGCTCGAGGCCGTCGACGTCCACTTCGATCTCGGCGGCGTATCGGGCGCCCGGGTCGGCCTCGGGCGCGGCCGTCCCGGGTCCCGGGAAGGCGGCCGCGGTTTTCCCGGGGCGGCCGACGGGTCCCGGGACAAAGCCGATGATGCCGGCCATCTCGGTGATCATGCTGCAGAGGGTGATGCGGCCGGCCAGGTCGAGTCCGGCGGCCGCCGGCCCGTAGAACTCGGCCGAGCGGAGGGCGATTTTCGAGGTTCCGAGAATCCGGCAAAGATGGAGGGTCAAGTCCTTGGCCGTCGCCCGCGGCGAGGGCATCCCCTTGAGAACGACCCGGACGCTTTCCGGGACTTCGAACCACGTCCGTCCCGTCCGGAAGGCGAAGGTGATGTCGACGTCGCCCATCCCCTGGCCGAAACAGCCGATCGCCCCGAGGATGTTCATGTGGCTGTCCGTGCCCACGGCGGTCCCGCCGGGGCGGGCCAGCCCTTCCTCCATCAGGACATGGGAGCCGATGCCCCGGTCGACGTCGTAGACCGGGATGCCGCGCTTGCGGGCGAAATCGCGGCAGGCCTGCTGGTTGTCGGCATACTTCAGGGTGCAGGCCGGGGCGCAGAGATCGAAGGTGAAGGCGGTTCGGGCCGGATCGTCGAGCGGCTCGTCGCCGTATTCGCGTTCAAAATGCTTGACGACGTTGGGCCCGCCGAAATCGCGGGCCGACCGGACGTCCAGGTCCATCCAGACGATCCGCCCGGCGGCGGCTTCGTCCCGGGAATGAGCCTGGACGATCTTTTCGATGACGGTCTTGGCCACGGCGCCTCCCTTTCTCCCCTTACAGCTTGTCGGCGACGGCCCGGCCCATTTCCAGCGATGTGGACTTGCCGCCCATGTCGTAGGTCCGGACCCGGCTTTCCTTGATCACCTCGGCCACCGCCCCGTCCAGGGCTTCGGCCTTGGCCGTCTCCCCCAGCCACTCCAGCATCAGCTCGGCCGCCAGGAACGTGGCGATCGGGTTGACCTTGTACATCCCGGCGTATTTGGGGGCCGAGCCGTGAGTCGGCTCGAACACGGCGTATGAGCTTCCGATGTTGCCGCTGCAGGCGAAGCCCAGTCCGCCGACAAGCTGGGCGGCCAGGTCGGAGATGATGTCGCCGAACAGGTTTTCGGCCACGAGAACCTCGTAGTCATAGGGATTCTTCAGGAGCCACATGCACATGGC
>JAAZPG010000063.1 GCA_012797375.1 Acidobacteriota bacterium | reverse complement strand
GTTCAAAGCGGGGATCCTGGATCATGTCGCCGGGTGCGGATCCTGCGCCCGGGAGTTCGAAATATTCCTAGCCATGGATCGTTCCGCCCGGGAATTCGCGGAAAAATCGGCGATTCTCCTCCAGGCGGAAAAAAAGGATCGAAAGCCGCGGTCGAGCCGGGGATTCATCGTTCTGGGCCGATGGCTGTTCGCCGGAGTGGGCTTCGCCGCCGCTTTAGGCCTTTTTCTCTTTTTAGCACGGAAACCGGGCGACGGGCCGGCGGCCGCCGCGGAGGTTTTCCGGTCAGGCCGAGCGTCGGGTCTCTCCTTGAATTATCCCCGGGGGACGGTCGAGGGGCAATCCGCCCTTGTCTTCAACTGGCGACCCGTGGAGAGAAGCGCGGGGGAAACCTACATCGTCAGTCTTTTCGACGACTCCCTCAAGAGGATCTGGATCAGTCCGGTGATTACGGAAACGAACCTTGTCCTCCCCGAAGAAATCGGGCGCTCCCTGGAATCCCGCCGCCGTTACTACTGGATGGTCAAGCGGAGCTCGCTGTCGCCGGCGTCTGAATCGGATCTCGTGCCGTTCACGCTTGTCCGGCGGCGCCTGGATTTTTAACGGAGATCCGCCGGGCCGACAGGTCCGTCAGCCCGGTGATGAAATAAAAGGGGAGTATCGACCCCCAAATCACCCCCGTGAACAGGCGGGGGAGATGGGGCGTCGACCAGAGCCCCAGAACGTTGGCGGCGAAATCGGCCGCGATCGGCAGGGACGCGAAAATAAAAGACCGGAGGCGGGGAAGCTGGACGGAGCAAAAGCTTCTCCGGAAGGGATAGAGAATCAAGCCGAGCCCGAATCCCAGGTAGATGCCGAGGCAGCGGGCGCAGACGGCCAAGGGGGCTCCCCAAAGGAAGATCGTTCGACCGGGATCCTGATGACAGACGGGGGCGAAACAGGCGTAGAGGAAACGGGCGCCGCGCCACCCGAGGCTTTGGAAGAACGGGGCGGCGAAGAGGGCGGCCAGCCAAGCGGCCGTCCCGGCGGAGGTCAGGACATAGATCCGAAGACCCCGCCGGCGGAGGATCAGATTTTCCTCGTCCATCGCAGGGAAACCATCGCCACGACGATGACCAGAAAGTTCAGTGTCAGGACGGAGGCCGACATGAACACGGCATAGGCTTTCCGGCCGAGAAGATCGAAGAGCGACAGGCCGATGACCGTGAAATTCAGAATCAGAAAGAGGCGGCCGATTTTTGGAAACCGGTGAAGATGCCGGAAGACGATCGCCACGGCCAGGATGGACGATAAGAAGGTGTAATCCCAGCCGAGAGGGGAGATCAAGGGAACGAGGAGAAGCAGCAGAGCCCCCTCGGGAACCACCGACCCTGTCTTTTCGCGGCGGCGGCGGATGAAGAAAAAAACGAGGAGGACCAAGGCCAGAAGGAAGAAGACGAATCCCATTTGGGCGAGGCCCGGATCGCCGGTCCATTTGGTCAACCCGGCCAGGAGCGAAACGTTGTCCTGGGTATCGAGCAAGGTCGATGTCGAGCGCATCAGGGTCGTGATCCATTCCACGTGGACGGCCAGGTTGCCGGGAAAACCATAATAAACGGCCGGAGCGATCAGGGACAGACCCAGAAAAAGAAGGGCCGGCCAGAGAATGTTCCAACGGCGCTT
>JAAZPG010000062.1 GCA_012797375.1 Acidobacteriota bacterium | reverse complement strand
TCGTCATCGAGTCGATCGATTTCGACGCCCCGATGCCCGAGGCGCTCTTCTCCAAGGCGTCCCTGAGAAAATGAGGAAGCCGCGGGCTTCTCGACCCGCATATCAGGACGGCGGAAAAGGGGACGCGTCTCCGGCTGATCAGAGATCGAGGTCGCAGACCGCCGGGAGGGCTCCCTTGAAGGCGCGCCCCGGCTCATAGGGATCGGCGAACAGGCCCGCCTCGACCAGCTTCCGGTTGACGATTCCGAAAAGATAGTGCCAGATCATGGTGAAGCCCTCGCTGAACGGCACCCCGGAACGGGTGAAGCTGAGGCCGTCGAGGTCGGCGGCGAGGCGGTCATAATTTCCGGCCAGCCATTGTTCCATCACCCGCCGGCCGATCGCCCGCAGCTCGGCGGTCATGACGGCGTCGCGTCCGGTCAGGACGGGGATCCGGGTTTCGTACCACCCGTCCTTTTCCCGGACGTATTCGAGAACGGAAAGCAGGCGCAGAAAGACGCGGGATTCGTCTTCATCCGTCCCCGCCGCCCGGGCGAGATCCCCGGCCGCTTTCGGGCCCTCCCGCAGGGCCAGCATCATCCGTCCAATCTTAGCTCCGCCGCGGCGGAGCGAGTCCGACAACAGCTCCCGGTGGGCATTCCTCACCGCCTCGGGATAGCGGGAGGAAAGACCGGGAACATTCCAAAGCAGGTCGGGGAACAGCATCCGAGGCAGGGCATGATGGTCGCCGAACGAGGTGAAATGGACTCCGCTGAACTCTTCGTAGTGGCTGCCCCAGTAGATTTTCTCCAACGACGTTTCCCCGAGCTCTTCGGCGGCGGGCACGTAGCTTCCGTCGAACCGTTCCTCCGTCGTCTTGCGGTATTTTTTTTCATCCGTCACGGCCAGGCCGTCCCAATCCAGGGAAACGCAGCCGAGGAGGAAATAGGCGACCGAGCCGGGATCCACGCCCGGGACGTCGTAAGCCCGGAGGGCGGTCTCGATGTCCGCCCGCCGGGCTAGCAGCGCTTCGGCCAGCGATCCCGCATAGCGCTCGCTGACTTCGCGGATGCGGCCGACATCGGCGGCCGTGAAGAGGGCGAAATTCAGGAGATAACGGTCGCCGTCGAACCGGACCAGCCGGAGCTTCAAGAGATCCGCGATCCCCGCGGCGCCGAGGTCCCGGGCTTCGGCTTTCGCCCGGGCCATGGGTCCCTCGGCCAGCTCGAGCAAAAACCGCTGGACGGGGATCCGCGCCATGACCCCGTTGAAACACGGCGTCCGGTCGCAGGAGGACGAGCCGACGATGCTGTATTGAAGCAGCCGCTCATCGGCGGCCCGGCCGCCGGCGGAGGCGGCGTTCGCAAGAAGCGAGCCCGCCGCAAGAACGGCGGCCCAAAGAAAAATCAAATGAACGGTCGATTTATTCATTCCAGGCCTCTCTTTTTAAATACGCCGCCCGGCCGAAAAAGTTGACGGGGCCGGGGATTCTCTTGAAAATCCGGCCGGATCGGATAAAATGAAAAGACCGTGCCGAAACACCTTTCCATTTATATCGACCGGTTCAGCGGCTTGTAACCCGCCCCTTCCGCCCTTTCCAGGCTTTTTCCGGGGTTTCCGCCCCTCTCAAGCGCCGCGCGAAATCACAAGGAGCATGCCGATGAAAATCGTCGTTTTAGGAGCCGGACTCGTCGGAGCGCCGACGGCCCTCGACCTGGCCGCGGAGACGCGGTTCGAAGTCACCGCCGCCGATCGGGACGCCGAAGCCCTCGCCCGCCTCGAGGGAAAGCCGAACATCCGGACGGTCCGGGTCGACCTCGCCGATCCGAAAACCGTGACCCGCCTGGTCGAAAATTACGACCTCGTCCTGAGCGCGGTTCCCGGATTCATGGGTTTTCAGACGCTTGGGGCCGTGATCGCCGCCCGGAAAAGCGTCGTCGACATCGCCTTTTTCCCCGAGGATCCGTTTCTTCTCCAGGAACAGGCGGAAGCCGCCGGCGTCCCCGCCGTCGTCGACTGCGGCGTCGCTCCCGGGATGTCGAACATCCTGGCCGGTTACGCCGCTTCCCGGCTCGAGGAGACCCAATCCATTCTGATCTACGTCGGGGGCCTGCCGGAGATTCGGGAATGGCCTTATGAATACAAGGCCGTGTTCTCGCCGGCCGACGTCCTGGAGGAATACACCCGCCCGGCCCGCTATATCCATAACGGCGAGCTGGTCGTGAAGCCGGCCCTCTCCGAGCTCGAGCGGCTGGAATTCCCGGGCGTCGGGACGCTGGAGGCTTTCAACACCGACGGTCTCCGGACGCTCGCCCGAACGATGCGGATCCCCCACATGAAGGAGAAAACCCTCCGTTATCCCGGCCATGTCGAAAAAATGGCCATGTTCCGGGATTCGGGCTTTTTCGACACCGACGAGATCGAGGTCGGCGGCGTCCGGGTCCGGCCCCGGGACGTCACCGCCCGGCTTCTCTTCTCCCGCTGGAAGCTGCGGGAAGGAGAATCGGACCTGACCGTGATGAAAATCATCGTGGAAGGCCGGCGCCTGGGAAACGCCCTCCGGTACACGTATGACCTGCTCGACCGCCGCGACCCGGCGACCGGGATTCACTCCATGGCCCGTACGACAGGCTACACGGCGTCGTGCGCCCTCCGCCTCCTGGCCGGCGGCCTGTTCGCGGACAAGGGAATCGTGCCTCCCGAAATCATCGGCCGGCGGCCGGAGTGCACGGCCTTCCTGCTCGACGCCCTTCGCGAGCGCGGCGTCGTTTACCAGGAGACCGTCGAACACATCTCCTGACGAATTCGCGGTCGAAAAGCGCGCGAAGGTCTTGCCTTCGTCCGGGCGGCGGGGCATAATGAGCCTCAAACATCCAGACGGAGCGGAAAGGAGCCGGACGATGCTGAAGCGCTATCAGATCGTGAACCAAAAAATCGTCGAAACGGCCGAAGACAAGGC
>JAAZPG010000061.1 GCA_012797375.1 Acidobacteriota bacterium | reverse complement strand
CCGGGCGCGCGGCTGAGCCCCGGAGAAAAGCCATGAAGATCATCGCGACGGTCGAGGAAATGGGCCGGGCGGTCCGGGAAGAGCGGCGGCGGGGACGTTCGATCAGCCTTGTCCCGACGATGGGATTCCTGCATGAGGGGCATTTGTCGCTGGTCCGGCTCTCCCGGGTCGCGGCCGACATCACTGTCGTCAGCCTGTTCGTCAATCCGACGCAATTCGGGCCCAAGGAAGATTTGAACACCTACCCGCGCGATTTCGAGCGGGACGCGGCGATGCTTCGGGCCGAGGGCGCGGATTACCTGTTCGCCCCGGCGGCTGAAGACATGTATGCCTCGGAACACCGGACGTTCGTCGAGGTTCGGGACCTCCAGGACAAGCTTTGCGGGCGGTCCCGTCCCGGTCATTTCCGGGGCGTCTGCACGATCGTCTTGAAGCTGTTCAACCTGGTGCAGCCGGATTGCTCCGTCTTCGGCCAAAAAGACGCCCAGCAAGCCTTGATCCTTAAGCGGATGATCGCCGATCTGAACGTCCCTGTCCGGATGATCGTCGGGCCGATCGTCCGGGAAGCCGACGGCCTGGCCCTGAGCTCGCGCAACACCTACCTGAATCCGGAGGAGCGGCGGGCCGCCCGGATCCTGTCGCTGAGCCTGGCCGAGGCCCGGACGCTCATCGAGGCGGGGGGGCGGGACGCGGGGCGGGTGCTGGTCCGGATGAGAACCCTGATCGAGGCCGAGCCGACCGCCCGCATCGATTACGTCGAGGCGGTCGGTCCCGAAAACCTCGAGCCCGTCTCCGTCCTCAAGAACGGAACCTTGATCGCCCTGGCCGTTTGGATCGGCCGGACGCGCCTGATCGACAACCTGATCGTCGCCTAGGAGAAAGAGGTCCATGCGCCGCACGATGCTAAAATCAAAAATCCACCGGGCCCGGGTCACCGTATCCGATCTTCATTACGAAGGGAGCCTGGGGCTGGACGAGGACCTCATGGAGGCCGCCGGCCTCGTTCCGTACGAGAAAGCGCACGTGTACAATGTTTCCAACGGCGCCCGGTTTTCAACCTACATCATCCGGGAAGAGCGGGGATCGGGGAGCGTGGCCATTTACGGGGCCGCCGCCCACCGGGCCCGCCCCGGCGACCTGCTGATCATCGCGGCTTACGCCCAGTTCGAGGAGACGGAAATCAAGGAATGGAGGCCCAAGGTCGTCCATGTCGATTCCGAGAACCGGGTCAAAAGCTGACGATAACCGCTATTCGCGCCGGTAGTTGGGCGCTTCCTTGGTGATCATGACGTCGTGGACGTGGCTTTCCTTGAGGCCGGCGGATGAAATCCGGATGAAGCGGCCGCGCTCCTGGAGCTCGCGGATCGTCCGGCAGCCGGCGTAGCCCATCCCGGATTTGAGGCCCCCGACGAGCATCTGGATGATCGAGGCGACCGCGCCCTTATAGGGGACCATGCCCTCGATGCCTTCCGGGACGAGCTTCGCCTCGGGGACGGCGGCGTCCTGGAAATAGCGGTCGCGGCTCCGGCCTTCGCGCATGACCTCGAGCGATCCCATGCCCCGGTAAATCTTGTAGGAGCGCCCCTGATAGAGGACGACCTCTCCGGGAGCCTCGTCCGTTCCGGCGAGCATGTTTCCCAGCATGACCGTGCTGGCTCCGGCCGTGACCGCCTTGGTGATGTCCCCGGAGAATTTCACCCCGCCGTCGGCGATGACGGGGATATCCTTGGGCCGGGCGATGCGGACGACGTCGGCGATGGCCGTGATCTGGGGGATGCCGCAGCCGCTGACCATCCGGGTCGTGCAGATCGAACCCGGCCCGACCCCGACCTTGACGGCGTCGACCCCGAGGTCGATCAGCTCCCGGGCGGCCTCGGCCGTTCCGATATTTCCGGCGACCAGCTCCTGATCGGGGAATTCCCGGCGGATCAGCTTGACCATGTCCAGCACCCGGCGGCTGTGGCCGTGGGCCGTGTCCACGACGAGAACGTCGGCCTTGGCCGCGATCAGGGCTTGAACCCGGCCGATCGCCTCGTCGCCGACGCCGACGGCCGCCCCGACCCGGAGGCGGCCCAGGGCGTCCTTGGCCGCGTTCGGATACTGGATCCGCTTGAGGATGTCCTTGTAGGTGATCATCCCCCTGAGATGGTAGGACTCGTCGACGATCAGGATCTTCTCGATCTTGTGCTGGTGGAACAGCTTTTCCGCTTCGGCGAGCGACGTCCCGACGGGGACGGTCACCAGCGACCGGGTCATGACCCGGTCGATCGTGATGTCCGAACGGGTTTCAAAGCGGATGTCCCGGTTGGTCAGGATGCCCAGGAGCTTGTTGGCGGCGTCGGTGATCGGGAGGCCTGAAATATGGAAATGGCGCATCGTGTCCCGGGCCTGGCCGATGGTGTCGGTCGGCCGCATGCTGATGGGCTCGTGAATCATCCCGCTCTCATAGCGCTTGACCTTATCGACTTCGTCGGCCTGGACCTCGGCCGGCATGTTCCGGTGGATGATCCCGAGGCCTCCCTGCTGGGCCAAGGCGATGGCCATCGTCGACCGGGTCACGGTGTCCATCGCCGCCCCGACGAGAGGGATCCGGAGCTCAATCCGGCGGCTGAACCGGGTGATCGTCGAAACGTCGGCCGGCTCCACGTCCGACTTGGCCGGGAGAATGAGGACGTCGTCGAACGTCAATCCTTCGCGGATGTCTTCGTCCAGCATGGGGCCTCCTCGATTCAACGCTTTCTTTTCCTCGGGATCATCGCCCGGGCGGCGGTTTTCGGTCCGCCGCCGCCCGGCGGAGGACCCTGGCGGTAGGCGGCCCTTTCGGGTCTCCGGGTCATCTCGGTCTCGACGGCCGGCTGGAGAAGGTAGAGATAGCGGACCGTCTCGTCCTCGATTCGGTCGAGCATATCCTGGAACATCTCGAAGCTTTCCTTTTTGTATTCGACCAGCGGATCGCGCTGACCGTAGCCCCGAAGCCCGATTCCCTCCTTCAGGTAGTCCATGCCCAGGAGATGGTCCTTCCACTGGTTGTCGATGATCTGGAGAAGGATAAATCGCTCGAACTGGCGCATCATGCCGGCGCCCATGAGGCGTTCCTTGTCCTCGTAGATCTTGCGGAGATGGACTAAAATCTTCTCCCGGAGCGGGTCGAAGGAGACGGCGTTCCAATCGATGCCCAGTCCGCCGGCATCGATCCCGAACTGGGAGGCGAGGGCGTTTCGGAAGCCGTCCAGATCCCACTCGTCGGGCGATTTGTTTTCCGAAACGTGGGTGTCGAGCTGCCAGTCGAGGATCTGCTCGACCAAATCCTCGATGTACGATTTGAGGTCCTTGCCCTCGAGGATATCCTTCCGCTGGGCGTACACGGTCATCCGCTGCTTGTTCATGACGTCGTCGTATTCGAGAAGGTGCTTGCGGATGGTGAAGTTGTGGCCCTCGACCTGCTTCTGGGCCCGCTGGATGGCCTTGGAGACCATCGAGTGCTCAATGGGCACGCCCTCGGCCATCCCGATGCGGGCCATCAGTCCCTTGATGCGGTCGCTTCCGAAAATCCGCATCAAGTCGTCCTCGAGGCTCAAGTAGAAGCGGGACGATCCGGGATCGCCCTGGCGCCCGGCCCGGCCGCGGAGCTGGTTGTCGATGCGGCGGGCTTCATGACGCTCGGTGCCGAGAATGTGGAGTCCGCCCAAACCGACGATGCGGTCGTGTTCCTCGCCGATGGTTTTTCGGGCCTCGGCCCGGGCGTTTTCGAGCTGTTCGGCCTCCGCCTTGGCCGGGTCGACGCCGGCGCGGCGAAGGGTTTCCCGGGCGATGGCCTCGGGATTTCCGCCGAGGAGAATATCGACGCCGCGGCCGGCCATGTTGGTCGCGATCGTCACCGCTCCCGACCGGCCGGCCTGGGCGATGATCCCGGCCTCCTGCTCGTGATACTTGGCGTTGAGGACGACGTGCTTGATGCCCTTGCGCCGGAGCTTGCCGCTCAAGAGCTCCGATTTCTCGATCGACGTCGTCCCGACGAGGACGGGGCGGCCGGTCGCGTTCAGGGCGACGATTTCCTCCTGGACGGCGTTCCATTTTTCCTCCGCCGTCCGGTAGATGACGTCGGGATTCTCGATGCGGATGAGCGGCTTGTTGGTCGGGATTTCGACCACGTCCAGCCCGTAGATATGCCGGAATTCCTCGGCCTCGGTCGCCGCGGTCCCGGTCATCCCGGCCAGCTTCTTATACATCCGGAAATAATTCTGGAAGGTGATCGAGGCCAGGGTTTGGTTTTCCTGCTCGATCCGGACTCGTTCCTTGGCCTCCAAAGCCTGGTGCAGACCGTCGCTGTAGCGGCGGCCGGGCATAAGACGGCCGGTGAACTCGTCGACGATGATCACCTG
>JAAZPG010000007.1 GCA_012797375.1 Acidobacteriota bacterium | reverse complement strand
CTGGCCGTCCAGATCGAGGGCGAAACCGATCTGTTGAACCGGCGCCTCGGTTTCACCATCGGCTGTTTTTACGGCGGCGTCGGTTATGAGCAGCAGGAGGCCGTCCTCCGCAAGGGGGCCGACATCCTGATCGGCACGCCGGGCCGCCTTCTCGACCTCGAGGAGAAAGGAACGCTGCGCCTGGGCGACGTCCGTATCCTGGTGATCGACGAGGCCGACCGCCTGTTCGACATGGGATTTCTTCCCGACATCAAGAGGATCGTCCGGAAGCTCCCGCCGGCGGGCCGGCGGCAGAGCCTTTTCTTCAGCGCCACCCTGAACCGGCTGGCCCGGCGGACCGCGGTGGAATTTCTCAACGATCCCGTGTTCATCGAGCTGACGCCCGAGCGGATCACGGTCGAGGCGATCTCCCAGGAGCTTTATCGGGTCGGCAGCCATCTCAAGGCCAACCTTCTCCTGGGGCTCATCAAGGCCGAAGCGCCGAAAAACGCCCTGATCTTCACCAACACCCGCCACGCCGCCGAGCGGCTGGCCAAAAAGCTCGAAAAGAACGGTTATCGAGGCCGTTTTCTGACGGGGGACCTGCCCCAGAACAAACGGCTGAGGATCATCGACGACTTCTCCGCCGGCCGGTTCCCGTTTCTCGTCGCGACGGACGTGGCCGCCCGGGGCCTTCACATCGAGGGCCTGGAGATGGTCGTCAACTATGACCTGCCCGAGGACATCGAAAGCTATGTCCATCGCATCGGCCGGACCGGCCGGGCGGGCAAGGAAGGCAAGGCGGTTTCCCTGGCCTGCGAGAAGTACGGCGACAAGCTTTCCGAAATCGAGGCCTACATCGGGATGCGGATTCCGATCAAAACGGCGACGCCGGATCTCTTTGTTTCCGACCGGGGCTTCGAGGCCGAGCTCAGGGCCCGGGAGGAGCGGAAGCGCTCCCGCGGATTCGGACGGGGGCGCGGCTTCGCTGGCGACCGCCGCTCGGCCCGCCAGGACGATTTCGGCTCCCGCCCCGGGCCGTCGGGGCCGGAACTCCGCTCCTCGCCCGCGGTGAAATAAGGTTCTCTCCCGGCGGCCGCCGGCCGGCCTTCCCTGCGTATTCAGCTTGATCGCCGGAACCCGGCGTTCCGGTGAAGACGCCGGATCCGGAAAAGATCCCGGAGCATGGAAACGGACGAGGCGACGATCCGGACCTTGCTTTCGGGCGAGTTAATCCAAACGACCGGGACCTGCCCGATGGAATAGCCGAGCCGGCGGGCGAGGAAGAGAACTTCGACGTCGAAGCTGAAGCCGTCCAGGCGGACGCGGGAAAAAATATCTCGGGCGGCCTCCCGCCGGAAGAGCTTGAAACCGCACTGGGTGTCCGGGAATCCCTTGAGAACCCATCCGCGGACGAAAAGGTTGAACGTTTTCCCCATCCTCTCGCGGAGAACACGCTGACGACGGCGGATCTCCGCCCCGGGCAGGGCTCGGGAGCCGATGACGATGTCGTGACCGTCCCTGATCCCGGCCAGGAGCTTTTCGAGTTCGGTGATCGGGGTGGAGAGATCGGCGTCGGTGAACAGGATCAAGCGCCCGGCGGCCGCGAGCATCCCTTCCTTGACCGAGAAACCCTTGCCGCGGTTTTTCCCTCGGCGGAGAACCCGGTCGCGGGGCCGGCCGCGGAGGGCTTCGGCGGCGACGGCGCCCGTCCGGTCGGTCGAGCCGTCGTCGACGACGATGATTTCCGTCGGTCCGTTCCCCGTCCCGGCGGCGTTGATCCTGGATTCAAGGTGAGCCCGGATCGTCCTTAGGGTCGGCCCGAGGCGCGCATCCTCGTTATAGGCCGGGACGACCACGGAAAGAAAGACCGATTCATCCGAACCCGCCATGGCGGGAATATCCTATCATATCCGCGCGGGAGAAAACCGCTCGTCCTTTCGCCGCCGCCGCTATTCAAGGTCCGGCGCGACCGGTTCTTCCGTCCCCGTTTTCCGGAGGGAGAGGGATCCAGTTTCAGGAACGCCCGGCCGACCGGATCTCTTCCATCAGCGCGTCCAGGTCGCCAGCCGTCGTCCGCGGATTAATGAGCGTGCAGCGCAGCCAGGTCCGGCCGTCGAGCTGGGTTTGGACGACGTAGAACCGCCCCTGCTCCAGGAGAATCCTCCGGATCCGCCGCTGGAGGCCGTCCAAATCCGGTTCGCCTTTCTTCAGGTGCCGGAAACAGACGATGTTGCTTTCGGGCTCGGACGCCGTCTCGAAATCGCCGGCGGTCCGGAGCCGCCGGGCGAACTCCCGGGCCAAGTCCCAGGCGGCCGTGACGTATCCGGCGAAAAAATCCGTGCCATAGGCGGCCAGGGAGATGAACAGGCGCATCCCCATCATCGTCTTGGTGCATTCCAGCGTCCGGTGGGCGAAGTTGTACCATTCCTCGGTCGCGGTTTTTTCGAAGAGATAGGAGGCGTTCTGGGAAAACGCCTCGAAGGACCGTCCGCCGTCGCGGAAAACGACCGCGGTGACCAGGGCCGGCATCAGGAGGCTCTTGTGGGCGTCCCAAATAAACGAATCCGCTCGTTCCAAGCCGCGGAGAAGGGAGCGGTACTTGGGCGACAGCAGGGCTCCGGCCCCGTGGGCCCCGTCGACGTGAAGCCAAAGCCCGGCGAAGGCCGCCCAATCGGCCGCCTGTTCGAGGTCGTCGTAGCTGCCGGTGGCTGTCGAGCAGGCGTTGGCGACGAGGGCGAACGGTCTCCGGCCGCGCTTCCCGGCCTCGGCCAGGGCCGTCTTGAAACCGGAGGCGGTCATGTGGAATTTTTCGTCGACATCGACGGGAACGACCGCCTCCTCGCCCAGCCCCATGATCGCGGCCGACCGCCGGACGGAGTAATGGCATTGGGAGGAAGCCAGAATCGCCAGGGGAGCCGCGCCCGCCGCGCCGTCCCTCCAGATATCGCCTTCGGCCGCGGCCTGCCGGGCGGCCAGCAGCGCGGTCAGGTTGCCGCCCGATCCGCCGCTCGTGAAGACGCCGTCCGCGCCGGGCCCGAATCCGGCCAATCCGGCCATCCAGCGGATGAGATGCCGTTCCATGGCCGCGTTGACCGGGCCCATTTCGTAGATGGCCGTGCCGTTGTTGAGTAACTGGCCGGCCAGCCCGCCGAGGGCGGCCAAAGGCAAGGCCGTGGTGCACTGATGGCCGACGTAGCGGGGATGGAGAAGGTTGTTGGAGCGATCGAGGATTTCCGGAAGAAGATCGGCGAACGGCCTCGACGGTTTCGCGGCGAACCGCCCCGCCCAGGAGGCGAACATGGATTCCGGATCCTCCCAGGCGAACACGCGGCTCCGGCCTTCCGGCTCCGAGGCGGCCAGGAAATCGGCCAGAAGATCGACGATTTTCTTCCCTTCCCGGCGGAATTCCTCGGGATCGAAGGCTTTGGCCAGCAGGCGTTCGTAGGCGGTCATGACAACGGTCCTTATCGAGCGGTCGAGAGGGGATACTATACCAGAATCGCGGGCGCCGCCGCTCCGCGCGTTCTTGAACCGCCGCGGCGGGCCGTGTTAAGATTCCGGCGTGAAAATCTCGGCGGTGGTGATCACTTATAATGAAGAGGCGAACATCGAGGCCGCTCTCCGGAGCCTGGAGGGCGTCGTCTCCGAGATCGTCGTCGTCGACAGCGACTCGACGGATTTGACCGTCAAAATCGCCCGGCGGTTCACGACGAGGATCTTCCAGCGGAAGTGGACGAATTACTCCGACCAGAAAAACTACGCCGACGGACTCGCCTCCCATCCTTGGATCCTCTCCCTCGACGCCGACGAGCGGCTGTCGCCGGAATTGCGCGAGGAGATCAAAGCCCTCGGTCCGGGCGACCCCGATTGCTCGGGATTCTCGGTGCCCCGGCGGGTGTATTACCTCGGCCGCTGGATCAAGCATTCCGGCTGGTATCCCGACCGGAAAGTCCGGCTGTTCCGGAAGGACCGGGCCCGCTGGGAAGGGGCGTATGTCCACGAGGACCTGGTCGTCGAGGGGGAGATCCGCAAGCTTCACGGCGACCTTCTTCACTTCACGTACCGCAACATCGCCGATCATCTGGCCCGGATCAATCAGTTCTCCGACCTGGGCGCCCAGAAGCTTTACGCCCAAAGGAGGAAATGCCGTCTCCGCCATCTGATCTTCGTCCCCCCGGGGCGGTTCATCAAGTCCTATTTTCTCCGGCGGGGTTTCCTGGACGGCTTCGCCGGGCTCGTCATCGCCGTGCTCAACGGATACGGGATTTTTGTCCGGTACGCCAAGCTCCGGGAAATCTGGAAAAAAGGGGAGCGCATTGAGCCTTTTCCAGATTGACGCGGGGCGGGATTGGCGCGGAGGCCAGCGCCAAGCGTTTTTACTGACCCGGGAGCTTGCCGGTCGCGGATACCCGGTCCTCCTCGTCGCCCAGCCCGAAAGCCCGCTTGAGAAAAAGGCGGCTGAGGCCGGTCTCCGGGTCCTCCCCGTCGAGATCAAGAACGACGCCCACATCCAGGCCGGATGGAAAATCGGCCGGGCGATGCGCCGCGAGTCCTGCCTCCTGGCCCATTTCCACGACGGCCACGCCGCCGGAGTGGGGGGCCGGGCCGCCCGCCTGGCGCGCGTCCCCGTCCGGATCGTCACCCGGCGGGTCGAATATCCCCTCAAGGCGAATCGCTTCTCCCGGAACAAATACGCCGAGGCTGACGCGGTCATCGCCATTTCCCAGCGTGTCCGGGACGTCCTCCTGGAGGGCGGCGTGCCGGCCGGCCGGATCGAAGTCATCCCCTCCGGCATCGACCTCGAGCCGTTCGCCGGGAGCTTGGACAGGGATTACCTTAGGCGCGAGTTCGGCTTTCCCCCGGACAGCTTCCTGGTCGGGATCGTCGCCCAGCTCGTGGACGGCAAGGGCCATGGGACCTTGATCGAGGCGGCCAAGCTCCTGAAAACGTTCCTCCCCAAAATCAAGATCATCATCATCGGCAGCGGGGCTCTCGAGCTCCGGCTGGCCGAACAAGCCCGCGGGTTGGGCGTCGGAGACCTCGTCTTTTTCCTCGGCTTCCGCGATGACGTCCCGCGCCTCCTGGCCTCGCTGGACGCGTTCGTCCTCACGTCCGACGCCGAGGGATTGGGATCTTCGATCATGGACGCGATGGCCGCCCGGCTTCCGGTGGTGGCCACGCGCGTCGGCGGCATCCCCGAGGTCGTCGAGGACGGGGAGACGGGAATCCTGATCCCCCCGCGCGACCCCGAAACGCTGGCCCGGACGATCCTCAGACTCGCCAACGACCGGGATCTGGCCGGGCGGCTCGGGGCTCAAGGCTTTGAGTCCGTCCGGCGGAAATTCTCGGCCGAAGCCATGGTTTCACGCATCGTGGATCTCTATGAAAAAATCGCCGCCTCCCAAAAAATCAATCTCCGGGCCTGATGTCCGCATCCGGCCCCTGACGTCGCTGGAGGAATTCCGGGATTGCGTTTTTATCCAGCGGCGGGTCTGGGACCATCCGGACCTGGACCTGATCCCCGATCATTTCTTCCAAATCGCCTTCCATACCGGGGCGATCCTTCTGGGGGCGTTCGTCGCCGGGCGGCTTTCCGGCTATGTCTATTCGTTCCCGGCCGATTTCGGCCGGACGAGGGGTCATCATTCCCACCATCTGGCCGTGCTCCCGGAGGTCCAGGGCTTGGGCCTTGGCAAGGCCTTGAAGTGGGCTCAGCGCGACGAAGCCCTGAAACGGAGGCTTGAGCTCGTCACCTGGACCTTTGATCCGCTGCAAGCCCGAAACGCCAATCTCAACATCCATGTCCTGGGAGTCGTCGGGCGGACGTATCTCCGGAATTTCTACGGGGAAACCCCGACGCTCGGCGTCGAGGAGGGCGTTCCAAGCGACCGGTTCCTCGTGGAATGGCGGATCAAGTCGGCTCGGGTGAGGGCCCGGAGGCAAGGGCCGCCGGCCCCGGTCGATCCGCGGCGGATCCCGAAAGCGCTCGAGAGGGAGGAGGGCGGCCTCGAGCCGGCGATCGTCCCGGGCCGGCCGAACCTCCGGCTTCAAGCGCCGCGGATCCTGGTCGAAATCCCGGGAAGAATCGCGGATTTGCCCCAGGGCGAAGGCCTGGTCGCCGCTTGGCAGACAGCCGCCCGGAAGGCGTTCGAAGCTTACTTTGCCCGAGGATACCGTCTGGATGATTTCATCTCCGGCGAGCGCTCCTATTACGTCCTCCGGCTGACCGCCGGAACGGAACGAGCGCCCTTCTTTGGACGGCCCTCATGAAAATCGAGCGTCTCGAGCTTTTCCTGCTTCGCCTGCCCTATGTCCATTTTTTCGAGACCAGCTTCGGCCGGTCTTATGACCGGACGTTCATCCTGATCAAGGTCGAGGCCGAGGGGCTGGCCGGCTGGGGCGAGGGCACGGCCGAGGAAAGCCCCCTTTGCAGCGGCGAGACGACGGAGACGGCCTGGCACGTCCTGAAAGACTTTCTCGTTCCGCTCGTTTTCAAGAAAAATATCTCCGGCCCGGGAGAATTCCAACGGGCGGCCTCGATCTACCGGGGCAACCGGATGGCCAAGGCCGGGTTGGAGCTGGCCTTCTGGGATCTTCAGGCGAAAGCGGCCGGAGTGCCGCTGGCGAAGCTTTACGGGGGAACGCGGACGGAAATCGAGGCGGGCGTCAGCGTCGGCATCGAGGATTCCCTGCCGGAGCTGGTCGACCGGGTCGGCTCCTATCTCGGCCAGGGATATCGCCGGATCAAGATCAAGATCAAGCCGGGCTGGGACGCGGCCGCCTGCCGGGCGGTCCGGGAACGCCATCCCGGCATCCTTCTCCAAGTCGATGCCAACGGCGCCTACGGGCCCGGGGACGCGTCCGCCCTCGCCGCCTTGGACGAATTCCGGCTGTTGCTTGTCGAGCAGCCGTACGCCCCGTACGACCTCTGGGAGCATGCCAAGCTCCAAAAGAAGATGAGCACGCCGCTCTGCCTGGATGAAAGCATCCTCTCGCT
>JAAZPG010000060.1 GCA_012797375.1 Acidobacteriota bacterium | reverse complement strand
CTGGTCATGAAGTGGGGTGAAATCATCGATCGCGGAACGTGTTCCGATCGACGGATAAGATCTGATCACCCTTATACCCGCCGGCTTGTGGATTGCTCCTTTTCGTCTTGGGAGGAAAAGGGCGTCGGGTGTCTGAGTCAAACAGACCGGGAATTTAAATGAGCGGGAGTCTTCCGGTGCTGGAGGCCCGGAATGTCCGAGTTTTTTACAATCATGGATTCCTGTCCCCCCGGCGGAATTACATCACTCCTCCCGTTTCTTGTTCAATTCTGGCAAATGAGATCGTCGGCCTTTCCGGTCCCAGCGGTTGCGGGAAAACGTCTCTTGGCAAAGCTTTGCTTGGTTTGTCGCCCGCATGGGAAGGGGATATCTTCTGGCGGGGAAATAACATCCGCCGGATGTCTCTCCGCCGATTGAGGCCTTTCTATGGCTGGATAGGGCAAGAGCCGACCATGGCGTTCAATCCGCGACGAAAAATCCTCGACGCTTTGTTGGAGACGCTGAAGGTGAATGGAAGGTCCGACGGCGGCCGGCAGCGGATTTTCAAGATGTGCGATCAGCTCAACCTTGAACGAGAGTTAATGTTCAGGCATCCTTTTGAGATGAGTCCTGGTCAGATTCAGAGATGTTCTCTCATCCGCGTTTTCATGCTCGAACCCCGGTTTGTGCTCCTGGATGAACCGACCTCATCGCTCGATCCAGTCAACCAAACTCAAATATATGAATATATTTTTTCCTGGCGGCGGGTCCACGGCCTGGCCATCCTCTTGATTTCACATTCCAGCGCTTTTCTCTCGCGAATCTGCCAAAAGATTATTTCTCTCGAGGAGGACGAATGAACGCTATTTCCGATCGTATAAGAATAGCCGTCGCGAACAACCTCAGGGCTTACCGCGGGATCGTCAATGCTTGGGAGAGATCGGAAGAAAGACACCGGGACGCCGAATTCCGTTTTAGGTGCAGAGCGCTTTTTCTTAAACATCTCAAAGGCCCGCGGATTCTTGATGTCGGATGCGGCCTCGGTTTTGATTCACTAGCCTTTGCCTCTTCCGGACTGAAAGTCATTGCCACTGATATCGTTACGGAATTTCTTGACAGAATCAAAACGAAGAAGGGTGGAAGATGTGTTGCTCTCGCGACGATGGACATGACGCTTCCTTGCTTTGCCCGGGCGTCTTTTAACGGAATATTCGCCTTTGCCAGTTTCCTTCATGTTCCCGGCGAGGCGGCGCTGAGCACGTTATCCGGATTTGCAAAAATGCTTGTCCCGGAGGGGATTCTCTTTCTGCATCATGCGGCTTCAAGGCAGGGCGTTTCAGAATACGTCATTGACAATCTCCTGCACGGCAAAGAAAGCGTTTCAGCTTTTTGCCACTCCGAGGAGGAAATGACTTTCCTCCTCGAGTCCGCCGGATTCCGGGTGGTGGCTTTACATCACGATCGGATTGAAAGGAAGACGTCCGCCCTCTCCAAACGATATGGACTCGAGACCTATCAGATCATTGCCGGAAAAAACGAATGAGGAACTTGATATTCATGTATGAGGAGATCTCCGCCGCTCATCTGGCCGAGGCCATTCAATACCGGGCGATGGACCGGTATTATTGAAGAATAGCTGGACGTATTATCAAACGCCGCCTTGACAATATATGACTTGACGGATAGAGTGTCCTTTAATGTCCAATAAAACGGCTCAGCCGTTTTATTCCTGTAGCAAAAAGAAATGCAGCTTACCGTAAAAGACGTCACGAAGCTTCTAAATATAAGCGAAAAAACTATTTACAGGTGGCTTAAACAAGGCAGCCTGCCCGCTTACCAGGTCGGAAACCAGTACCGTTTCAACAAGGCTGAGCTCCTCGAGTGGGCGACGTCCCGCCGGTTGGGCGTTTCCGTGGATTTGTTCCGCGAAAACAGCGAGGAGGCCGGCCAAAGCAAAGGCTTGGCGGAGGCTCTGAGCGCGGGCGGCATTCATTACCGCATCGAAGGCGGCGACAAGGAAGCCGTCCTCGGAACCGTGGTCGATCTCATGAAGCTGCCGCGGGAAGTGGACCGGAATTTTCTCCTGCAGGTGCTCTTGGCCCGCGAGGCGATCGCCTCCACCGCCGTGGGCGACGGCATCGCTATTCCGCACGTCCGCAACCCGATCGTCCTTCATGTCACCGAACCCATGGTTTCCCTTTGCTTCCTCGAGAAGGCTATCGACTTCGGCTCGCTCGACGGCCGGCCGGTCAACTGCCTTTTCACCCTCGTCAGCCCCACGGTGAAATCGCATCTCCATCTGCTGTCCCGGATCGCCTTCGCCCTCCGGGACGGCGATTTTAGAAGGCTTATCCTGAAACAAGGCGGACGAAACGAGATTTTCGCCGAAATCGCCCGCGTCGAGGCCGGGCTCGATCAATCCAAAATTTCCTCGAAAGCGGATCGGAGCGCGTAGGTGGCCCTCTTCCTGCTTGGTTTGGCCGTCATTTTCTCAGGCGGGCTGGCCTCGCTGCTGTGGGGGAGGAAGCCGGGCGCGGCGGACGGGCTCGGGGCCGCCGGGGCCGTCGCCGGGGGAGTCATCGCCGCCGTCCCCGCCTTCCGGATTCTGCTCGGCGCCCCCGCCGCCTCGCTCCAGTGGAATTGGAATATCCCCTACGGCTCGTTTTACATCCAGATCGATTCCTTGTCGGCCTTTTTTCTGATTCCCATCATCGGGCTGTCGGTGATCGCCGCCGTTTACGGATCCGATTACCTCCGGGCTTACCGGGACCGGAAAAACCTCGGGGTCGCCTGGTTTTTCTACAATCTTCTTTTGATCGGCATGATGCTGGTCGTCGTCGCCCGCAACGGCGTGCTGTTTCTGATCGCCTGGGAAACGATGTCGCTGGCCTCGTTTTTCCTGGTCACCTTCGAATATGAAAAGCCCATGGTCCGCCGCGCCGGCTGGATCTACTTGATCGCGATGCACATCGGCACCGCCTTTCTCATCGTCTTCTTCCTCCTGCTCGGCCGCCACGCCGGATCGCTGAATTTCGACGCGATCTCCGGGGTCCCGTCTTCGCTGGCAAGCGCCTTGTTCCTGCTCGCGATCGTCGGCTTCGGAACCAAGGCCGGCTTCATGCCCCTGCACGTGTGGCTGCCATACGCTCACCCGGCCGCCCCCAGCCATGTTTCCGCGGTCATGAGCGGCGTCATGATCAAAACCGGCATCTACGGACTGGTCCGGACGTTGACGATCCTGGGGCCGCCCCAGGAATGGTGGTGCTGGACATTGATCGCGATCGGGGCCGTTTCGGGCATCGCCGGGGTTCTCTTCGCCTTGGCCCAGCACGATTTGAAGCGGCTCCTGGCCTATCACAGCGTGGAGAACATCGGCATCATCACCCTCGGGCTGGGCCTCGGGCTGCTGGGCGTCAACATGAACGCGCCGACGCTGGCTGTTCTCGGCTTCGCCGGCGGATTGTTTCACGTCGTCAACCACGCTGTGTTCAAAGGCCTCCTCTTCCTGGGCGCGGGTTCGGTCATAAAGAGCTGCGGGACCGGGCAGATCGACGCCCTCGGCGGAATCATCAAGCGGATGCCCTGGACGGCGTTCGCCTTCCTGACCGGCTCGATCGCGATTTCCGGCCTGCCTCCCCTGAACGGGTTCGCCAGCGAATTCCTGATTTACCTCGGCGTGTTCCGGGGCGATATCGACGCCGGATTCAAGGCGGCCATCCCGGAGCTGGCGATCATCGGCGGCCTGGCCCTGATCGGGGGCTTGGCCTTGGCCTGTTTCACGAAGGCGTTCGGAATCATCTTTCTCGGCCATCCCCGAAGCGAGGCGGCCGAACGGGCCCGCGAGGCCGGCTGGGGGATGAGGGCGGCGACGACGGCTCTCGCGGTCCTGTGCGTGCTGCTCGGGTTGCTCTCTCCGCTGGTCATCCAATCCGTGAAGGGACCGATTTCCCTGATTTCGGGATTCGATGACGAGCTGGCCCGCGTCGTCCTGGGCTACGCGACCCGGGTTCTGATCGGCTTTGTCTCCGTTTCCGCCGTCCTGATCGCCGTGACGGCGTTCTTCGCCGTCCTCCGCCGGCGGCTCCTGCGCGGGCGCAGCGTGCGGCGGGCGCCGACCTGGGATTGCGGCTATGCCCGCCCCACGCCTAAAATGCAGTACACGGCCAGCTCGTTCGCCCAGCCCCTGACCGACCTGTTCAAGATTTTCCTGCGCAGCAAGAAGGACGTTTCCCTCCCGGAAGGCCTCTTCCCGGGCCGGTCGCATTTCCACACGGACACCAAGGATGTCAGCGAGGAGTATCTCCACGAGCCGGCTTTCGAATGGATCACGTCGTTCCTCGGCAAATTCAAATGGCTTCAGCACGGCCGGCTTCAAATCTACATTTTGTACATCGCCCTGACCCTGCTGGCCCTTTTGATATGGAAGCTTTAACGAAATGACGATCCTATTGAAATTGCTCAACACCGCGGCCGGGCTGGCCTTCGCCCCGCTGTTGATCGGCGTGATCAACAGGACCAAGGCCTGGTGCGCGGGCCGGACAGGCCCGCCCCTGCTCCAGCCGTATCATGATCTCCGGAAGCTGTTCCGGAAGGGCGCGGTGTACAGCGAGTCCTCTTCCTGGATCCTCCGGGCCGGCCCGGTCGTGGGATTGTCCGCGGTCGTCACGGCCGCGACGATCATTCCCTTCGGCGGCCTGCCCGTTCTCTTGTCGTTCAACGGCGATCTCATCCTGTTCGCCTACCTGTTCGGCCTGGCCCGCTTCTTCACGATCTTGATGGCCCTCGACAGCGGCTCGAGCTTCGAGGGGATGGGCGCCAGCCGGGAGGCGGCGTTCTCGGCCCTCGCCGAGCCCGTCCTGCTCCTGACGCTGGCGGTCATCGCCAAATATACCGGCCAAATCTCTTTTTCCAAGATCTTTCCCGCGATCGACTTCGGCTACTGGCCGAAAGCCGGGCCCGCCTTCGTTCTCATCGGCTTGGCCCTCCTGATCGTTTTCCTGGCGGAGAACGCCAGGATCCCGGTCGACGACCCGAACACCCACCTGGAATTGACGATGATCCACGAGGCGATGGTGCTCGACCACAGCGGGCCCGACCTCGGCATGATCCACTATGCGGCGGCCGTGAAAATGTGGCTCCTGGGAGCGCTCCTGACCCAAATCATCGTTCCCGTGCGCGGCGGCGGTCGGCTCGCGGACGTCGCCGCGGCCCTGCTGGCGATGATGCTTCTGGCCGCGGTCGTGGGACTCATCGAATCTTCCATGGCCCGCCTGCGGCTCCAGCGCGTGCCCCAGCTTCTGGTCGGCGCGGCGGCTCTTTCCATCCTGGCGGCGATATTGGTTTAGGGCGGCATCATGACGAATTCCGTAGACATCCTCATGATCACGCTGGTGCTGGCGAACCTCGCCCTGCTCGGCATCAGCCGGCTGAACACGTGCATCCGCATCGTCGCCGCCCAGGGAATCGCCCTGGGGCTGCTGCCTCTCGCCCTGAACGGGTGGCGGCCGGGATGGCATCTCATCCTCTTTTCCCTGCTGCTGATCGGCTTGAAGGGGATCGTCTTTCCCGCGATCCTGGTCAAGACGCTGAG
>JAAZPG010000059.1 GCA_012797375.1 Acidobacteriota bacterium | reverse complement strand
GTCCCGGCTTTCAGGTGATAGGAATGAGCCTCGTCCGGGAAGACACCCGACCGGACGTCGTCCCGGTAGCGGCCGACCGCTTCTGAAATCACCCCGTGGAGGTCGGCGTAGGTCTTGACGAATTTGGGCATGTAGCCATGGTGAAAGCCGACCAGGTCGTGAAAAACGATGATCTGGCCGTCACAGCCAGGCCCGGCTCCGATGCCGATCGTGGGAATGCCGACCGCGGCCGTAATCCCCGCTGCGACCTCCGCCGGGACGCACTCCACAACCATCCCGAAAGCCCCGGCTTTTTCCACGGCCCGGGCCTCGGCCACGAGCCGCCGGGCTCCGGCCGGCGTCGTCCCTTGGACCTTGAAGCCGCCGAAGCGGCCGATGGACTGGGGCGTGAGCCCGATATGGCCGAGGACGGGAATGTCGGCCTCGACCAAGGTTTCGATCAGCCGCAACCTCCGGGGCGAGGCGCCCTCGATCTTAACGGCCGCCGCCCCCCCCTCCTTGATGAACCGGCCGGCGTTGGCCACGGCCTGCTCGGTGGAGAGATGATACGAGAGGAACGGCATGTCGCCCACGACCAGGGCTCGCCGGGCGGCCCGGGCGACCGGCTTCGTGTGATTGATCATCTCGTCCATCGTCACCGGAAGCGTGTTTTCGTAGCCGAGGAGGACCATGCCGAGGGAATCTCCGACGAGAAGGAGGTCCGCGCCGGCCGCGTCCAGGATGGAAGCGACGGCGTAATCGTAGGCCGTGAGGGCCACGATCTTGCCGGCGCCCTTGCGGGCCCGGAGGAGGGGGACCGTCATTCGGGAGGGCTCTTGCTGGGGGGTCATGTTTTATCCTTTCTCCCCACCCCGTCTTAAAAACCGGGGTTGGGGTAAAGTCTCAATCGCTCATCTCTTCTTCGCCGCCGCTCCGTCGAAGCTGGACGGGACATAATAGAGGGACGTTTTCTTCATTCCGTTGATCTGCTCGATCAAATCGTCGAGGTGATCCCCGCGGGACGCGTCGAGCTCGTCGGACTTGACGACGAGAAGGGGCGTGGCCTGGTAATTGAAGAAAAAATAATCATAAGCCTCGATGAGGTCTTGAAGATACTTTTCCGAGATGTTCCGGTCGAGCGGCGATCCCTGGCGGCTGATCCGGCGCAGCAGCGTGGGCAGGCCGATTTGGAGATAGATGACGAGGTCGGGCTTGGGAATCCTTTCGGAAAACACGCCGTAGATCTTATCGTAAACGGCCAGCTCGTCGTCCGACAGCGTCTGGTAAGCGTAGATCTTGTCTTTTTCGAAGATATAGTCGCAAAGGATCCGCTCCTCGAAGAGCTCCCGCTGGACAAGGCGGGACTGCTGGTGATAGCGGTTGACCAGGAACACGAGCTGGGCCAGGAAGGCGGCCCCGTCTTTTTCGTCGTAGAAATCCTTGAGATAGGGATTGTCGGTCTTGTCCTGAACGAGCTTTCCGCCCATCCGCTCGGCCAAAAGCCCGGCCCATTGCGTCTTCCCCGAATGGAAAACGCCCTCCAGGGCGATATGCCTGAATGCGCCGGCGTCGAAGGCGGTCATGAACGCTCGTCTCCCGCTTTTTTTATAATGAAGAACAGGGGCGAAGTCAACGCGGCCTCCCTTAAATGTTAATCCGGATGGGCAGGATCACCGTCGTGATCCCCTTCCACCGGAGCTCCTGCTGGATGGCAAACGCCGTTTCGTTGTGGAGAAGGCGATGAATGACGCCCGGCTTCCGGAAAACGGACTGACCGGCAAAAACGATGGAATCGGGAAATTCCCGGCTCACCGCCTCGATCAGGGACGAAGCCGTGGCCACCACATCCGGCCCCATTTCCATCCGGGCCGCGGCCGGAAAACCGAAGCGCCGGGCCAGGGAAACGTATTGATCGAGATCCCGGCGGGTGGCCTCCTCCAGCTTCCGGACCTCGTCGGTCCCCTTGAAGGCGGTCACATCGATCTCCCCCACCGAGACGAAGATGAACTGCTTGTAGAGGCGGCGGAAGCTGCGGAGGATCGATAAAAACGTATGGACGCCGAATCCCGTGTACCCGTTGACGAGTTGAATGGCCGTCGTCGCCTTCGGCTGGACCGGGTCATGGTTGACCGGGCCGTCGATCGGCAGGCTTAGGAGCTCGTCCAGCTCCCGCACGCCGCGCCGGACGTTATTGTAGTGCCGGCGGGTCAGGAAGCAAAGAAGGACGACCACCCCCGTGATCAGGAAGGTCAGCCAGCCGCCTAAGGCGAACTTCTCGATCGAGGTGATGACGAGAATCGTCAGGCAGACGACCAGGCCGACGAGATGGAGCGGCAGATGCCGCTTCCATTTCGGCTCCGTCGCCCGCTTCCGGATGAACATCCTCGACATGCCGAGCTGGCTGAGAGTGAAGGTCAGGAAGACGTTGATCGAATACATGACCACCAGGGTCGTGATATGGCCGCGCGAATAAAGCAGCAGAAGGATCGCCGATCCGCCCATCATCAGGACGCCGTTCTGGATCGTGAACCGGTTCGAGAGGGAGGCGAACCGGTGCGGGAACCAGTAGTCGGCGGCCATGTTGGCCATGACCCGCGGCCCGTCGACGAATCCCGTCTGGGCCCCGACGAGCAACAGGGCGCCCTCGGAGAAGATGGTGATGAACGCCAGGATCCCTCCGATGGACCAGCCGCTGAACACGCCGTCGGCCAGGACGGCGTTGAGCGTCCGCCCGTCCACCGGCCGCACCCCGATCAACAGGTAGCAGAGAAGGATGCCGCCGGCCGTAAAGGCCAAGGATCCGGCCATGTAGGCCATCGTCTTTTTCCCGGTATGGACGCGGGGCTCCCGAAGGATGCCCAGGCCGTTGGAGACCGCCTCGATCCCGGTGTAAGTCCCCCCGCCCATGGAAAAGGCCTTAAGGAAGAGTAAGATCATGCCGCCGGCTCCAAGAGTCGCCAGCCCCGCCTGGAAATCGCCGCCGATTTTGGCCGAAACCGGCCCGATCCGGGGAGCATGGCTCAAGATTCCGTAGCCGATCAGCAGGAGGTGGGTCAGGACGAAGATAATGAAAATCGGGGCGAGAAGCTGGATCGACTCTTTCACTCCGCGGAGGTTGAGGATCACGAGGATGACAATCAAGGCCAGGTCGAACGGAATCTTGTAGTCATGCCAGGAGACGGGCAGAAAGCTGAACAACGCCGCCCCGCAGGAGACGATCGAGACGGTGATGGTCAGGACATAGTCCACCAGCAGGGCGGCCCCGGAGAGGACCCCGGCCTTGGGACCCAGCGTTTGAGTGGCCACGACGTATCCGCCGCCGCCGGAGGGAAAATATTCGATGATGCGGGCGTACGCCTTGGAAATGATGAAGACCGTCAGGGCCGTGGCCACGGCCAGAAAAAGCGCCAGGTACGTATGCGTCCCCAGCGTCTTGAAGGCTTCCTCGGGACCATACGACGAAGAGGAGAGGCCGTCGGCCCCGAGGCCGATCCAAGCCAGGATGGGAATCAGGGCCAGCTTGTGAAAAAGGGACGGATCCTTGATGCTTTTCGGCTTGCCGATCAACGTTTCCCTGATCCGGTCTCCCAGGGGCTTTTCGTCGTTCATCTCCCTCTCCGGCCGACTTCCCCGGATCGCCTTTCAATCCCCCCGCCTCCCCCGGCCGAGGATGAATTCCTGAGTCGAGGAGGTCGTGGGGGGTGGTTTCCGCGTGATCCGGCGGCTTCGAGCCTGGATTATCCCTCCGGCGGGCGAAAATGTCAAACCGGCCGGCCCCCGGCGCCGGCCGCGCCTGTTAGCAAACTTTTAAAAGTGGACTGTCGTAAAGTTTAAAAGCGGACTCCTTCGAAGTCCTCGAGTTTAGCCCGTTGAGTTCCCAGATAGGTCTTT
>JAAZPG010000058.1 GCA_012797375.1 Acidobacteriota bacterium | reverse complement strand
TCTCGAAATCCTGTCCTGCGAGCGGGACGTCCCGATCCTCGCCGGGCGCCGGGAAATGTTCCATTGGCGCTATCAGACGATCTTCAATCACGAGACCCCGCCCCTGGAGAAAGTGATCGGGGAGCACCAGGATTCGCTGGATCAGGACGTTGACTTCCAACTGGCTGTTGTTTCCGGGAACGACGGCTTGACCGGCGATGCCTTGAGGATGGATTTGCTGCGGAAACTTCTCGACGGCAAGGAGGCGATCGCCCGGTCGAAAGGGCTCGTCCTCTTCGGGAACGAAGGGGCGTCGGAGCGCCGCCGGCCGTGGAAAACGACCGTGGTCCCCGGCCTGCGGGGACTGGCCGCCATCCGCGACGATCTTCGCTGGACGGAAGCGTTGGCCAAGCAGGGCTTCGCCTTCATCGTCCTCGACGATCCCGGCGTTCTTTTCGGCGGCGGGGGATTGAGCGAGGAGGGGAAAAAGATTCTCGAAGCCCTGGAAAAGACGAGTCTCCTGCTGATCGCCGACGGCCTGGATGCCTCTCAATCCGTCGCCTTGCTGGAAAACATCAAGAAGCCGGTCTTTTTGCGGACCGGCGCCGTCCCCGGCGACGCGGTCCTCGACCTGGCCAAGAAAACGGGATCGACGATCGGCCTGGTTCTGGGCAAGGAGGAACTCGCCGCTTCCTACGCGGCGAGAGTCCAGGCGGCGAGCCGGCGGATCGGGGCGGAATATATTTCGATCGTTTCCGAGAGGTGTCTCTGGGGGAAAGCCGGCCGGGAGCAAATGCTCGGCGTCATCGCCGGATTGCTCGGGGAAAAACTCGAGCCGGCGGAGATGACCAAGCTGTTTTCCGCCTCGTTCCTCCGGGTTTTGAGGCCGCCGGGCCGGTAGGCGCCGGCCTGGTTTCGTTTTGCCGGGGAGGGGCGGAGTCCGCTTTCCCCGGTTTGGACAACATGTTGAAAATCTTCTAGAATAGCGGCGGAATACCTCCGATAAGGCGAAATCCCGATGAGCGAAGAAACGGAACACGCATCCTGGAAACGGACCCATTACGCCGGGGCCTTGCGGCCCGCCCACGAAGGAAGCGAGGTCGTCCTCTGCGGCTGGGTTCAGAAGACCAGGGACATGGGACATTTGATCTTCGTCGACATCCGCGACCGCGAGGGCCTGGCCCAAGCCGTTTTCCAAACCGACCGGCCGGAGCTGATGGAAGAAGCCAAGCGGCTCCGGAACGAATCGGTCGTCGGGGTGCGCGGCCGCGTCCGCCGCCGCTCGGCCGTCAACCCGGACCTGCCGACGGGAGAGGTCGAGGTCGAAGCGTCCGCTCTCCGGGTCTTCGCCCCCTCCAAGCTCCCGCCCTTCGCGATCGTCGACCCGCCCCAGGCCTCCGAGGAGCTGCGGTTCAAATACCGGTATCTCGACCTGCGCCGGCCGAAGATGCAGCGCCAGATCCGTCTCCGGCACGATGCCGCCCTGGCCGTCCGCAATTATTTGAACCGGAACGGCTTTCTCGAGATCGAGACGCCGATCCTGGCCAATCCGACGCCCGAGGGCGCCCGCGATTACCTCGTCCCCAGCCGCATATCCAAGGGCCGGTTCTATGCCCTGCCCCAGTCGCCCCAGCAGTTCAAGCAGACCCTGATGATCGCCGGATTCGACCGATATTTCCAGATCGTCCGCTGCTTCCGGGACGAGGATCTGCGGGCCGACCGCCAGCCCGAATTCACTCAAATCGACATCGAGATGAGCTTCCCCGAGCGGGAGGAGTTTTTCGAGCTCAACGAGGGCTTGATGGAAGCGATCTTCGCTCTCTCCGGACGGACGATCGGCCGCCCCTTCGTCCGGCTGACCTACGCCGAGGCGATGGAGAAATACGGCTCGGACAAGCCCGACCTCCGCGTGCCGCTCGAGATGAGGGACCTGACGGCGACGGTCCGCGACATCGCTTCCGACGTCATCCGCGGGGCCCTGGCCGCCGGCGCGGAGCTTAAAGGCCTGCTCGTCCCCGGGGCTGCCTCGATGTCGCGCGGCCAGCTGGACAAGCTGGGTGAGAAAGCCAAGGCGCTCGGGGCCAAGGGCCTGTTCTGGATCAAGAAACAGAACGGCTGGAAATCGTCCCTCAAGCTGTCCGAGGCTGATTTCGATAAAGTCTGGGCGTCCCTCGGCGGAGCGGAAAACGACCTGGCCCTGTTTATCGCCGATGCGAGGCTCGCCGCCCTGAAGACCCTCGGGGAGATCCGGCGGACTTGGCCGGGCGATGAATCGGCCCGGAAGGAAATGCTCCGGTTCGTCTGGGTGACGGATTTCCCCCTGTTTGAATGGAGCGAGGAGGAACAGCGGCCCGTCTCGATGCACCCCCCGTTCACCGCGCCGGCGGCCGGGGACCTGCCGCTTCTCGAAACCGACCCGGCCCGGGTCCGGGCCCAGGCCTACGACCTCGTCCTCAACGGCGTGGAGGTCGGCGGGGGCTCCGTCCGGATCCACGACAGGGACCTCCAGCGCCGGATCTTCAAGGTTCTGGGTCTTTCCGAGGCTGAGACCGAGGAGAAATTCGGTTATTTCCTCGAAGCCCTGAGCTTCGGCGCTCCGCCCCACGGCGGGATCGCCTTCGGCTTCGATCGGCTGGTGATGCTCCTGGCGGGCGAGGAGTCCATCCGCGAGGTCATTCCTTTCCCGAAGACGACCAGCGCCCTGGACCTGATGACAGGCTCGCCCTCGGCCGTCGACGAGCGCCAGCTCTCCGATTTGGGATTGAAGATAAAGTGACCGGTCTTTCCAGGACCGGCCGAACGTCTTTGCCGAGGATCATCGCATAATGACCAAAGAGGATGCGCGGCGCTTCATGAGCCGGAGGGAGTTTCTGGCGGGCGGGCTGGCGGCCTTCGCCGGCCTGCCGATGCTCGGCAAAACCGGGTTCGCCGCCCGGCCCGGGACCGCGCCCGCCGGCTTGGACGAGAAGATCGGCCAGATGATCATGGTCGGTTTTCGCGGGCTGACCCTCGAGGCGGATAATCCCGTCATCGCCGACATCCGCGACCGGAAAATCGGCGGGGTCGTTCTTTTCGACTATGATGTTCCGTCCCAAAGTCCCGTCCGTAACATCGCCTCCCCCGAACAGGTCGGGGCCCTGATCGCTTCCCTGCAGGAAACGGCGGCGACGCCGCTTTTCATCGCCGTCGACCAGGAAGGCGGCCGGATCTCGCGGCTCAAGGAAAAGTACGGCTTCCCGGCGACGGTTTCCCAAAAACATCTCGGCGGCCTGGATGACGCGGCCGTCACCCGCGCCTGCGCCGAGGCGGAGGCGGCCGTCCTGGCCGAGGCCGGATTCAACCTCAACTTCGCTCCGGTCGTCGATCTCGACGTCAATCCGGAAAATCCCGTGATCGGCGGCCTCGAGCGGAGCTTTTCGGCCGATCCGGCCGTCGTCGTCAGGCATGCCCGCGAGGTCATCCAGGCGTATCATCGCGCCGGCGTCCTCACGACCTTGAAGCATTTCCCCGGCCACGGCAGCTCGAAAAACGATTCCCACCTGGGGTTCACGGACGTCACCGGCACCTGGTCGAAAAGGGAGCTGGAGCCCTACGCGGAAATCATCGGAGAAGGGCTTTGCGACGCGGTCATGACGGCCCATGTTTTCAACGCCGAAATCGATCCGCGATATCCGGCGACGCTTTCCCGGCCGGCGATCCAGGGCTTGCTCCGAGAGGGGATGGGCTACGACGGCCTCGCCGTTTCCGACGACATGCAAATGAAGGCGGTTTCGGCGAACTTCGGCTTGAAGGAAGCGGTCATCCGGGCCGTGGACGCCGGCCTCGACATTCTGATCTTCGCCAACAATTCGGTCTTCGATCCGGAGATCGCCGCGGCCGCCGCCGGCATCCTCAAGGGGGCCGCGGCCGCCGGGGTGATCCCGGAAGCCCGCTTCGACCGTTCCTATGAACGGATCATGCGCCTCAAGCGGAGAATGCGTCGTTGACGTTCGATCGCCTCGTCCCATCCCCTATCCTCTTTTTCGGCGCGGCCTGTTTGGTCCGGTGGAGCGAAGGCCCGCCTCCGGAAGCCCCTTTTACCGTTCTCACTTTGATCGTCATGATCGTCCCGATCTCCGACGTCGCCATTCTTTCCCGGGATGCGTTGAACGCGGCATGAAAGCCGCGGCGGAGGCCGTCCCTGTCGTCTTTCCCGTTCTTTATGTCCGGCCATCGCCTCCGTGCATCCGCCTCCCCGGGAGGAGGGCGGCATCGGGCGCGTCATGCCGGGCGTCCCGGCTCCGATGGCTCAGACTGATCACGCTTCTCCCCTTGATTCGCGGCCGCGAAAGGCCGGGGCTAAACGGACGAGGGAACGTGCGGAACATCCCTGGCGGAGGCGGCGGGATTTCATTATAATTTTTCCGCGAGGCCGGCTCGCGGATCGGAAATGAAAAGGATTCGTTCGCGGGTCGTCGTTTTTTTTGCCGTTTCCTTTTTTTTCCCCT
>JAAZPG010000057.1 GCA_012797375.1 Acidobacteriota bacterium | reverse complement strand
TCCGGAAGGTCTTCGACATTGTGACCTTGAGCGATTTCCTGGTGGGAATCGTCAAGACCCTTGTTTTCGGCTGGGCCGTCGTCGTCGGGGCGGGATTCAAGGGCTTCTTCATCGAGCGGGGGGCCGAGGGCGTGGGGAAGGCCACGACCGAGTCGGTCGTCCTGGCCATTTCCCTGATCATCGGCCTCGATTGCGTGTTCGCCTTCATCCTCTACTAAGAGATCATGGAAAACATACGGGCGGTCGACCTCGACGTCGGGTACGGAAGAGAGACGATTCTCCGGAATCTGAATTTCACCCTGCCTCCCGGCCGGATCACGGTGATCGTCGGGGAGAGCGGATCGGGGAAATCGACGCTTCTCAAAACCCTGATCGGGCTGACCCGGCCGCTTCGCGGCGACGTCTACTGGGGGGAGGAGCGGATCGACTATGACTCCGAGCGCATCCTGGGCGCCCTGTATCGGCGGATCGGCGTCCTTTACCAAAACAACGCCCTGCTGAATTCCTTGACCCTCTACGAGAATGTCGCCCTGCCCATCCGGATCCACCGGCCCGAGACCCCCTGGACGGCCGAGGCCGACCGCGTCCGCGAGGTCCTGGGGATGGTCGGCTTGGTCGGGGCCGACCACAAGTACCCGTTCGAGCTTTCGGGCGGAATGCGGAAGCGGGGAGCCCTCGCCCGGTCGATGGTCCTCGGGCCGGAGATCGTCTTCTGCGACGAGCCGTCGGCCGGTCTTGATCCTCTCACCGCCTTGGGGCTGGACGACCTCCTCCGCTCGCTCCAGAGATCCCGCGGGGTGACGTTCGTCGCCGTGACGCACGAGCTGCGGTCGATCGGGCGGATCGCCGACCGCATCCTCCTCCTCCGCGGCGACGGGATCCATTTCGACGGGACGTTGGCGGAGATGGAGGCGTCGGAGGATGAATATCTGCGATCTTTCTTCCTGAGGACGGACCGTCATGCTGACTAAAGAACAAAAAACGCGCTTGGGGATCTTTTGGGTCGTCTCGGTCGCGCTGCTTCTTTTTCTGGCCGGGATGCTCATTGTCCCGGCTTTCCGGAATAAGGGCCTGCCCTACACGATCAACATCAAGGGGGCATCGGTCAACGGCCTCTCCGTCGGCGCTTCGGTCAAGTATCAGGGAGTGGATGTCGGAAAGGTCCGGGAAATCCGCGTCAATCCCGACGACTTGAGCTCCATCCTTGTCGAGATCGGCATCGTCCGGGAGTTCCCGGTGAAGCAGGACATGACGGCGACGTTGACGATAACGGGGATCACCGGACAGAAGTTCATCGAGCTTTCCGGCGGGAGTTCGGATTCCCCCCTTCTCGCGCCCGGCGGGGAGATCCCTCCGGCCCGCGGCTTGGGGGAGAGGGCCGAGGACATCGTGGCCAACATCGAGGGAGCGATCAAAAGCGTCAACGAGCTCCTCAACGCGGAGAACCGGGCCAAGATCGACCAGGTTCTGACCGCCTGGCACCGGAGCACCGAAGTGGTCTCCCGCGTCCTCGAAAGCAAGGAGATGAACTTGACCGGGGCCATCGACAATATCGAGAAAGCCTCCCTCGAGTTCGGCGAGGTCACCGAGAACCTCCGGAAGATCACCGAGGATCTGTCCGCCCTGACGGGGACTCTGGACGCCAAGGGCGGCTCGATCCTCGACAACATCAATCAGCGCTTTTCCGAGGAGGAGATGGGCAAGGTCCTGACCAACCTCGAGTCGTTCATCGCCGAAGCGAACGCGAGTCTCAAGACGATCGAGAACGTCTTGATGATCCAGCAGTCCGACCTCCGCCGGACGGTCGAGAACCTGGGGGTGGCCGTGGATAACCTCTCCGCTCTCGCCCGGACCCTGGCCGAGGATCCCATGATGCTTATTCGAAGCAAAAAGGAAAAGAAGTGATGAAAAAAGCATGGCTTCTTGCCGCCGTCATCCTGGCCGGCGCGGGTTGCTTCGCCGCTCACGCCAAGCGTTATTTCGACCTGGGGGTCCCGGTCTCCGGCCCGGCCGGGCCGGCCTTTGACCGGACTTTGTTTCTCGACCGGCCGGTCGTCGAGGGGATCTATGACGACTTCCGGATCGTCTACCGGATCTCGCCGACGGAAATCAACTATTACGCCTATAACTTTTGGGCCGAACGGCCCTCCCGGCTTGTTCGGGACATGATCCGGGACCGGCTCGTCGCGGGACGGAGGTTCCGGAGGATCGAGATGGAGCCGGGGAAGGAACCGGCCGACTGGACCTTGAGGATCAAGATTTTCCGCATCGAGGAGGAAGACCGGGTGGATCGCTGGTACGGCCGGCTGGCGATGTCCCTGGAAGTGGTCGACCCGGTCTCCGGCGCGCTGATCGCCGCCCGGACCTTTGACCGGCTCGAGCCGCTGGCGGAGAAAGACGCCGGCCTCCTGGCCGGGGTGATCTCGGAGATCCTGGCCGAGGAGCTCGACGCGTTTCTCGGCGAGCTGGCCGCAAAACGGCTATAAGGTGTCCGGTTCGTCGGACTTCAAATGAACTGGCTGACGAGGACTACGAGGATCAACAGCGGGCAGACGTACTTGATTGCTAGGATCCAGATCCGCGCCAAACGAAAGCCGGCGCCTTCGGCGGAGATCTCTGCGAGAGCCTTGTCCGTCTTCCAGACATGTACCACGAAAAGGGCGATCAAGAGGGAGCCGACGCTCACGGAGATATTCCCCCAAACCTTGTCCCACAGCGAAAGAAAATCGATGTGAAACGCAGGCAGGCGACTGAAGAATTTCACGCTGCCGCCGGAGAGGGACGAGGGAATGCCGAACAGGAGAGCCGCTCCCCCCATCAGCCATGCGGCCCGGCGGCGAGTCAATTTCTTCTCGTCGATGAGGAAGGACACCGGAATCTCGAGGAGGGAGATGGTCGAGGTCAAGGCGGCCAAGGCCAGCATGACGAAAAAAAAGGCCCCAAACAGCGTGCCTCCGGGGATTTTGCCGAAGATCACCGGAAGGATGGCGAACACCAGCCCGGGACCCTGGTCTGGCGCCATGTTCTGTGAAAACAAGGCCGGAAAAATGATGAAGCCGGCCAGGAGGGCGACTGAAGTGTCGATAACCGCCACCCAGGCGGCCGAGGCGACCAGCTTTTCTTTCTTGCTCAAGTAGGATCCGTAGGTCAGCATGGCTCCCATCCCCAGGCTGAGGCTGAAGAAAGCCTGTCCCATTGCCTCCAGAAACACCCGACCGTTGATTTCCGAGAAGTCCGGCTTCAGGTAGAACGCCAACCCCCTCTCGGCCCCGGGCAGGGTCAGCGAATAAACCATGAGCAGGATAAGGATCGCGAACAGCGCCGGCATCATCACTTTCGAAAATTTCTCCAGGCCGGCTGAGACGCCCTTGCTGACGATGGAAACGGTCAGGAAGATGAATATCGCGAGCAACAGCAGTTGCAGTCCCGGCGAAGCGATGAACCGGCTGAAGACGGCGACGACATCGTCTTTTCCGGTCGATTTAAACGTTCCGCCCAACGTCTTGACAAAGTAGCCCAGCGTCCAGCCGGCGATCACCGAATAGAAGGAGAGGACCATCACCGCCGTGACCACATTCAAGTAACCGATCCAATGCCATTTCGTCCCCGGCCGGATCGCCCGGAACGCCCCGACCGCGTTTTTTCCCGTGGCCCGGCCGAGGGAGAGCTCAGCCAGCATGACCGGCAGCCCCAGAACGATCACGCAGGCGATATAGATCAGCACGAATAGCGCGCCCCCGTTCTTTCCGGCGAGATAAGGGAAACGCCAGATGTTGCCCAGGCCGACGGCCGAACCAGCGGCGGCAAGGATAAAGCCGACGTGTGAGCTCCACTTACCTCGAGATGCCATGTTGCCTCCGTTTGCCGCTTATTAACACATAGGCTTGGCCGAAGTCAACGCGGGGAAATTTGGGACGGAACCGGGCGGAATAGCGGAGTTACCCGGCCGGTTCCGGCGGCTCGATGTGGATCAAGACCCGGCCGACGCGCGGAATGTCGCGCCGGAGGGCCATCTCGAATCGCTCGCTGAACTTATGGGCCTCGGCCAGGGGCGTGGCGGGATCGACGCTGCAGTGAAAGGAGACGCAGACTTCCCCGACGGTCTCCTCGATCAAGATGTGGTGCGGATCGCAGACGATCCCCATCTCCTCGGACAGCTCAGCGATCCGCCGGCGGATGGCCCGGTCCTCGCCCGGAGGAAGGGGGGCGATGAAGGCTTGGCCGCCGACCGGTTCCAAGTGGGTGAAAATCCGGTCGAGCCCGGGAACGGCGGCATGGACGGCCTCCTCGAACGCGGAGGCCCGGGCGTGGGCGTCGGCGACGTTCGCCGCTTCCCGGATTTCAAGATGCAGATCGAGGGCCGGCCGGCCGCCGGCTTCGAAGAAGCGGATTTCATGGGCGGCCAGGTCGAGCCGGGCGGCGATGTCCCGGATGTGCTCGACCATGTCGCGGGTTTCGTCCCGGCTCGGAGCGACATGGACGATGATGTCCGCGTCGGGAAGGCCCAGGGCGCGGCGGATCGAGCCAGCCTCGGTGATGTCCCCCTGAGGTGTCGAGGTGCCGTGGGCGTTGACGTGCTTGATGTCGGACGCCGACAAGCCGGCCTCCTTGAGCGCCTTGATCATGGCCCCGGACTGCCCCGAGCCCGCGGGTTCCGGCT
>JAAZPG010000056.1 GCA_012797375.1 Acidobacteriota bacterium | reverse complement strand
GTTCGTTTTCGTCTATGGCCGGGAAAACCTCGAACGATTTCATCCGTCCCTCAACAGCCCGGGAAACGACTGGGCCAAGGCCGCGTCCTTGATCGTGGCCGTCTGCAGCCGGAAGGAGGACGACTGCGTCATCCGGGACCGGGAATACCATCTCCTCGGCGACGGCCTCGCGACGGCGTTTTTGATTCTCCGGGCGACGGAGCTGGGCTTGGTCGCCCATCCGATCGCCGGCTTCAGCCCGAAGAAAACCCGGGAAATCCTCGGCATCCCGGAAGACCATCAGGTCATCACCCTGGTCATCGTCGGCAAACGGGCCGCGGACATCAGCCCGGTTCTTTCACCCAAACAGGTCGAGCAGGAAACGATCCGGCCGGAGCGAAAACCGCTCGCCGAGTTCGCTTTCGACAACCGTTTCGGCTGCGGCCTTCTGGAAGAAGGACGCCCGTGAGCGGCTTTTGGATCGCCCTGGCGGCCGGAACCGTCTTCCTCCTGGTGTTCTCCTGGTTCTCCTCGATCCGGGAGAATCGGCTCCACGGTTACCCGCGTTTCTTCGCTTTCGAAGGCGTTTTCGTCCTCATTCTTCTCAATCTCCGCTCCTGGTTCCGCGATCCGTTTTCGCCCCGGCAGATCTTGTCCTGGATCCTGATGCTGTCTTCCCTCGCCGCTGTTTCGGCGGGCTTCCTGACGCTGCGCCGCCACGGACGGGCCGAAGGAAATTTCGAGAAGACGACCCGGATCGTCGACCGGGGGATCTATGGGCGGATCCGCCACCCCATGTACGCCTCCCTGATCTTCCTCGCGGCCGGGGTGTTCCTGAAGGACGTCCGGGCCGTCCCGGCCGTCGTCCTGGCTGTCGTGACGGCCGCCGCCCTGGCCGCGGCCCGCCTGGATGAGCGGGAGATGACGGCCCGGTTCGGGGCGGCCTACGCCGACTACATGAAAAGGACGAAGCGGTTCATCCCGTTTCTCTGGTGATCGGGGGGCGGTCCGGACAAAGACCCCCGGCCGCGGCGGACAGCCGGAAAACGCCCCTTTGGATTTCGGCCGACGGCCGAGAGAATCTCAGACGAGGATTTCCTCGGGGATCGGTCTCTGATTGAATGTGGAGGCCATGGACCGGGCGTACGCGCCGGCGTTCAGGACGGCCAGAAGATCGCCCGGCCTCGGCTCGGGGAGCCGGACGTCGATCCCGAAGACGTCGCCGGTCTCGCAGAGATGTCCGGCGATCGTCATCTTCCGCTTCGGCTTTTCGTCGACCCGCGTCGCGTTGATGATCTCGTGGCGGGCGGTGTCGTAAATGGCCGGCCGGGGCACGGTGTTGAACGTCCCCGCATTGACGCAGGCAAAGAGGTTGCCGAAACAGCGCTTGAGATATTCCACCCGGAGAAGAACCAGCCCGGCGTCGGCGACGAGGTATTTTCCGGGTTCGACGGCCAAGGCGGGGGCTTTGATTCCGGCCTCGTCTAGCCGCCGGAGGAGAGTTCGGAGGTATCGCTCGACGGGGAAGGGCTTTTGGCTTCGGGCGTAGCGGGCCCCGAATCCGCCGCCGAAATCCACGAATTCCAGGGGAAAGCCCGCCTCTTCCAGCCTCCGGGCCAGGCCGACGATCCGGTCGACGGCTTCGAGGACGGCGGGATAATCGTCGCGGATCCAGCCGGAGCCCAGGTGCTGATGGATTCCGACCGGATCGAATCCGGCGGCCCGGGCCCGGCGGAAGAGGCCGGGCACATCCTTGGGTTCGATCCCGAACTTGACCGGCGTGCCGTTGGCCGACCGGGCGCCGGCGGTGATGACCTTGGGATTGAACCCGCGGCCGAGGCCTGGATTCCAGCGGACGGAAATCCGGACGCGGCGCCCGGGGGCGATCCGGTCGCGGGCGGCTTTCAGGAGCGGGAACTGCTCGAGGGCGTCCAGGTTGATGGTCAGGCCGGGGCGGCGGAGGAGCGGCTCGAAATCCGAGGTTCCGCAGCTCGTCCCGGTGAAGAGGATCCGCCCCGGCGGAAATCCCGCCCGGACGGCCGCCTGGACCTCCCCGGGCGACACGGCGTCGATCCAGGCGCCTTCGTTTTTCAGGAGGGACAAGATTCCCGGATGGGCGTTGGCTTTCAGGGCGTAGCAGATGCGGATCTCCCGGCCGGGCGACGGACCGGCGCCGGACGCCAACCGGCGGAAATTCGCCCGGATCCGCTCGGACCCGTAGATGAAGAGAGGGGTTCCGTGCTCGCCGGCGATCGCAGCGGCGTCGCGGCCGGCGGGGAACAAGCGCCCCGCCTTCACTTGGAGAAACTCGTTTTCCCACCAGAACATGGGATGTCAGCCTTTCGTTCCGCCGGACGTCCGTCCGGGGTTGTCGTCGAAAAGATCGAATTGTCCCTTGCGCAGACGCTCGATGATCTCCTCCAGAACCGGGTATTGTCTCAGCAGCTCTTCGGGGACCTCGAGCTTTTTCCCGCTGGTCAGGTTCTTGATCTGGAGGGCGTTGGCCAGGGCCTGGCCCCGGTAATGGTTGTTCGTGATGACGTAGATCCGGTCCGTCGAGCGGCCCAATTCCTTGATCCGGCCGATCCATTCCTCCAGCTCGTTCTTGGCGTATAAGTAATTGTACCGGGCGTCGCGGCCGGCGCCCTCCCGGAACCAATCCTTGGCGTTGCGGCCGTGAAGCCGGACGTAGGCGAACCGCGGATCGGTCACCACGGCCGTCGGCCCGAGCGACGCGCCGATGACCGGCTGGTCGATGTTGCAGAAGGCGATGCGACGCCCGCGGAGAAAGGCGAAGAAATCCGGGTCGTCCCAGGATCCATGGCGGACCTCCAAAGCCATGGGGAGGCCGGCGAACAGGCTGAACAGCCCGGTCAGGTAATCGCGATGGGCCTCGGTGTTGCGGAAGGACCAGGGGAATTGAAGAAGAAGGGCGGCCAGGCGCCCGGCCGCGGCCAGCGGTTCGACGGCCCGCTTGAAGGCTTCGACGTCCCCGGCCGAGAAATCCTTCCGCTCATGGGTGAAGGCCTGATGGACTTTGACCGCGAATTGAAAACCGGGTCGGGAAGCGACGGCCCTGAGCCATCCCTGGACCATCGAGACCGGCGGCGTCCGATAAAAGGAACTGTTGACCTCGACGCAGTCGATATAGCGGGCCAGGAAGGAAAGCGGATGAAGGCGGCCCGGGCGCTCCGGGTAGACCACTCCCTTCCAATCTTCGTAGCTCCAGCCGGCGGTTCCGACGAGGACCTGGGGCATCGTTTCGGCTTCTATTTTACGGAATCACGGGCCGGACTCAAGGCGCCGCCGCTTTTCGGGCGTGAACAGGCGGGACGCGGCGGATCCCTTGATCCGCGGCCGGAGTTGTGGAATAAAGAAGCCATGGTCACGGCAAGCGACATCCAGGCGGCCTACGGCCGCATTCGGGGCGATATCGTTCACACCCCGATGGAATACTCTCCGGCCCTGTCGCGGCTGACCGGCGCCCGCGTTTTCATCAAGTGGGAATCCGATCAGATCACGGGCTCGTTCAAGTTCCGGGGGGCCTTGAACAAAATGCGGACGATCCCAGCGGACCGGAAGAAGGCCGGCGTCATCGCCGCCTCGACGGGAAACCACGGTTTGGGCGTCGCCCGGGCGGCCGGACTGGAGGGAACGGCCGCCGTGCTTTATCTTCCGAAGACGGCCGTCCCCCTGAAAGCCGCCCGGCTGAGGGAAGCGGGAGCCGTCGTCGAGCGGCACGGAGAAAGCTGCGAAAACGCCGAAGCGGCCGCCCGGCGGGCCGCCGGCCGGGGGGGAAAGATTTATATCTCGCCTTACAACGACGCCGAGGTCATCGCCGGGCAGGGCACGATCGGCTTGGGGATCCTCGCCGACTGTCCGGAGGTCGATGATGTCTTTGTCCCCGTCGGCGGAGGCGGCTTGATCGCCGGTCTCGGGATCTTCGTGAAAAGCGCGAAGCCGGAGATCCGGGTCATCGGCGTCGAGCCGGCGGCCTCCGCTTTCATGAAAGCGTCGTTGCGGGCCGGACGCCTGGTGGCCATCCGGGAAGGCCGGACGGCGGCCGACGCCGTCGCCGGGGGCATCGAGCCCGGCTCGATCACGTATCCTCTCTGCCGGGCCTGGATCGACGAGATCCGGACGACGGGCGAAATGTTCTTGAAAGAGGCCCTGCGGCTCTGCTTCCGGCATCACGGCCGGATCGTCGAAGGGGCCGGGGCGCTGGCTTTGGCCGCTCTTCTCAAGGCCGGACGGTCGCTGCGGAACCGGACGGTCGTCCTGACGGCGAGCGGCGGGAACATCGATCCGGCCCGGTGGCGCGAGATCACCGGCCTAGATCCGGGGACGGACGGCGGGCGGAGGAGGCAGGACCGCCGGCCAATGCCCGGTCCGGGCGGCCGCCCGGGTCGCCCCCTGCGGCCCGGCG
>JAAZPG010000055.1 GCA_012797375.1 Acidobacteriota bacterium | reverse complement strand
CGAGGAACAGGTCGCTTCAGCCGAAACCGCGGCGGAGCAGCCCGCCCCGGAGGAAGATCCCGATCCCATCATCCCCCGGGACTGACGTCCTCAACCGTTTCCGCGTTTCCCGTCCCTTCTCGCGTCCTTTCGGCCCGCCTGGGACGGAAGGCCTTTCGGTTTCATTCGGACGCCTCTATCGGCCGCGCGCGTCCCGTCATTCGGCCGGGACGCCGCCCGCGGCCTTCGCTTTTCCTTTGACATGAACCCCGGTTCCGCGCTATCGTGAAGCGCGAGCAAGGAGCCGTCATGCCCAGCAAGCCGAAGAATCCCCACCTTCCGTTCGGGGATCAACAGACCGCCCCCTGGTACGGGAAGAATATCCTCTCCGTCAAGCAGTTCTGCCGCAACGACCTGGAATATATCTTCAGTGTCGCCCACGAGATGAGGACGATGGTCGAGCGGGTCGGCACGTTCAACCTGCTGAAGGGAAAAATCCTGGCCAACCTGTTTTACGAACCGTCCACTCGAACCTCCTCGTCGTTCATGGCCGCCATGGAGCGCCTGGGCGGGGCCGTTATCCCCATCAGCGAAGTGAAATTTTCGTCGGTGGCCAAGGGGGAGAGCCTCCCGGACACCGTCCGCACCCTGGGCTGCTATGCCGACGTGATCGTCTTGCGGCATCCCGAAATCGGCGCGGCCGCCCTGGCCGCCAAGTATGCCGGCAAGCCGGTCATCAACGCCGGCGACGGGGCGGGAGAGCACCCGACCCAGGCCCTGCTGGACACGTTCACGATCCGCGAGGAGCTGGGGCGTCTGGACAACCTCAACGTGACGATGCTCGGGGATTTGAAATACGGGCGGACGGTCCATTCTTTGGCCCGGCTCCTGACCCAGTTCAACGGGATCAAGCTGAATTACGTTTCCCCCGACATCCTCCGCATGCCGCCCGACGTCATGGAAGAGGTGGCGGCCAAGGGGCTTCCTCAATCCGAACACTCAACCCTGGACAAGGTTCTGCCCGAAACCGATGTCCTCTACGTCACCCGGGTCCAAAGAGAGCGGTTCGAGGATCCCCAGGCTTATGAAAAGGTCAAGAACGTCTTTGTTGTAAATCCCGCGGTGATGAAAGCGGCCGGCAAAACCATGATCGTCCTTCACCCCCTGCCGCGCGTCACCGAGATCAGCTTGGACTTCGACGACGATCCGCGGGCGGCCTATTTCCGCCAGATGGAATACGGTCTTTACGTCCGCATGGCCCTGCTGGCCATGGTCCTGGGAAAAGCCTAAGCCGTCTTCTTCTCCTCTTTCAACCGGTTTCCCCGGCGGCCGCCCGGCCGGCCAATGTCCCCGAGGCCCAAGCCCAGGAGAGATTGAATCCTCCGCGCGGTCCCTGGACGTCGAGAATTTCCCCGGCGAAATAGAGTCCGGGCGCTTTTTTCGAGGACAGCCTCTCCCGGTCGATTTCCCCCGCATCCACTCCGCCGCTCGTGAATTCGGCCTCGTTCCAGCCCCGGGTTCCCTGAACGGCGAACCGCTTGCCTTTAAGGACCGCGGCGAGAGCGGCCGCCGTTCGGGCCGGACGGGGGGGGCCGCCGGGGATCAAGCCGGCGATGGTCCGGCCGAATTTTTCCGGCAGGAGGCCGGAAACGAGATCCGCCGCTCCCCACCCGCCCTCCAAGCGGCGGGCGAGCTCGGCGGACAGGGCTTCGGCGCTCATGTCCGGGAGCAAGTCCAGGACGACTTCGGCTCGGGCCTTTTTCCCCCGATGAAGAGCGATTGAAATGTCCGTGCTGACGTCGAGAACGGCCGTTCCGGAAAGGCCGTAGGCGGTGAAGAGGACGTCCCCAAGCGCCTCGGCCGCCCGCCGCCCGTCGATCCAGGCTTCCGCTTGGGCCCGGACTCTCTGGCCCTGGAGAAAGTGGCACCAGGGGTCCCGGACGAGGAGGGGGACGCAGCTGGGAACGGGCTCAATCAGGCGATGGCCGGCGGTCCGGGCCAGGGCGTAGGCGCTGCCGTCCGACCCGAGGGCGGGATAGGACCGGCCTCCCCCGGCCAGGATGAACGCCCGGGCCTCGATCGTCCGGCCGTCGGATGCGGCCGCGCGCGAGGCCTCTGCGCTCCGGATGATGGAAACGGCCTCGAATCCCGGGATGACGCTCACCCTCCGGCGGCGGACCTCCATTTCCAGGACCTTAAGCACCGAGGCGGCCTGATTGGTCGCCGGGTAGAGACGGTCTCCGTCGGACACGATCCGGAGGCCGAGCCCTTCGAAAAACGAGACGATCTCCCGGGTTCCGAAACGGGCCAGGACCGAGGCGACGAGGCCGGGGTTCGTCGAATGAAAGAGGCCCGGATCCAGGCGCTCGTTGCCGAGGTTGCACCGTCCTCCGCCCGTGATCAAGATCTTTTTTCCCAGGCGGGGCATCCGGTCGACGATCGCGACTTCTTCGGTGGGGCTCGGATAGTCGAGCAACACCTTCATCATGAAGCGATCGCGTTGCGCCTCGGGAAGTGGGT
>JAAZPG010000054.1 GCA_012797375.1 Acidobacteriota bacterium | reverse complement strand
CTGTTCTGGACGCTCCGGCACACGATCCACTTTTACCGGGCCCTGTCCCCCAATGATCTTTCGTTCGCCTTCCGGCTGTCTGAAGCGATCGGCCGGGCTTTCCAAATGGCCCCTCACTCTTTCATCGTCGGCGGCATCGCCCTGCTGGTCGCCATCCAGTTGATCAGTCTCGGCCTCCTCGCCCTTCAAAAAAAGCGCTATTTCGCCGAGCTTTTCTACCTGGCCAGCATCACCTACCGCGATTGCTCCAAGGGGGAAGGCGATCGCATCCACCTCCCCAGCCCCCTGAGGAAGAAATTTTAGGACGAAGCCATGCCGCCCGAGCCGGCCTCCCAGCGCCTGAAAACGATCGCCGTCGTGGGCGGAGGCCTCTCCGGAATCGCCGCCGCCCTGGCTTTGGCGCGCTCGGGCCGTTTCCGGGTGACGTTGTTCGAAAAAGCCGCCGGCTTGGGCGGCCTCTGCGCCCCCGTCTCCATAGCCGGAACCGTCGCCGACCGCTTCTACCACGTGATTTTAGCATCCGACCGGGCCACGATCGCGTTTCTCGCCCATCTTGGCTTGGCCGGAGAGATCGATTGGCGGACGTCCCGGGCCGGCTTTTACGGCCGGGGACGCCTTGTCCCTTTCGCCTCGACCGCTGATTTTCTCCGTTTTCCCTTCCTCTCCCCCGGAGCCAAGCTCCGCTTAGGCTGGGGAATCCTGCGGATCGCCCTGTCCCCGCCGCCCGGCGGAGCGAACGAGCCGGTCGCCCGGGAATGGCTTGACCGCCGCTTCGGCCGGACGGTGACGGAAAATTTTTGGGATCCTCTCCTTCGGAGCAAGCTCGGCGACACCCGGGAAAAGACGCCCGCCTCTTTCATGGACGCGACCATCAAGCGTCTCTTCGGGGCCCGCCGGGGGGCCGGCGGCCGGGAGCGGATGGGCGCCGTCCGCGGCGGTTACGCGCCGGTTCTCCGGGCCGCCGAAAAAGCCCTTCGGGATTCGGGGGCCCGCCTCCGGCTCGGCGTTCCGGTCCGCTCGGTCGCTCCGGCGGGCGGCGCCCTCGAAATCCAAACCGGGGAGGGGGCCGAAGCCTTTGACCGGGTGCTGCTGGCGGTTCCCCTGCCCGAAGCCCTGCGCCTGGCCGGAGCGCCGGCCGAAGATCCGGCCTGGGCCCGGTTCCGCCGCCTGGAGCATATGGGCCTTGTCTGCCTCCTCCTCGCCCTCCGCAAATCGCTCTCCCCTTATTACCTCGTCAACCTCCTCGACCCCGATCCGCCGTTCACCGGCGTCATCGAAAGCACGAACGTTCTCGGCCCCGAACGCTTCGGCGGACGTCATCTCGTCTACCTGCCCAAGTATGTCGCGTCCGGCGATCCCGCGGCCGGCCTGACGGACGACGGCGTACGGGATCTTTTTCTTCCGTCCCTGCGGCGCATGTTTCCGGACCTGGCCGAAGAAGACATCCTCGAAGCGCAGGTTCATCGCGAACCCCTCTCCCTGCCCCTCCCGGCCTTCGGCCCGCCGCTCCGGATCGGCGGGTTTCATAGTTCCGTTCCCGGCTTGTATAT
>JAAZPG010000524.1 GCA_012797375.1 Acidobacteriota bacterium | reverse complement strand
TTTCGGTCCGCGTGGAGGCGCAGCTCCCCAAGGATATGTTCGGTCGACCGGAACCGGTAAGCTTTGCCGAACATCCCGGTCACCGAACAGAACGTGCAATCGAACGGGCAGCCCCGGGATGTCTGGACGGGAAGGACCATCTTTTTCCCCCGCCACCGCCGGTCGGGTTTGAGCAGGTCGAAATCCGCGTAAGGAAAGGCGTCGAGGTTCCGGGGAGGCGCGGACCGGGGGTTATGGACGGCTTCGCCGCCCCGCCGGAAGGAAAGCCCCGGGATTTCCGACAAGTCCGCCTCCGTCCTCCACGCCTCGAGAAATGCGGGGAGCGTCTCCTCCGCTTCGCCGCGCAGGACGTAATCGCCGTGCTCCAAGCTTTCCCCCGGAAGGAATGTGACATGCGGCCCGCCGAAAAGGACGGGAATCCCCATCTCCCGGACGCGCCCGGCGATGGCATAAGCCCGGGGGGCGGTCGACGTGATCGTTGAAATCCCGACGATGTCGGCGCTTCCGATCACGCCGAAATCAAGCGCCCGGAAATCTTCGACAAACAGCTCGACGTCCCAGCCCCGCTGTTTCATGATCGTCCCCAACAGGACGGTCCCGAGGCGGGGAGAAGGAAACTTGGAAAAGATATGGAGGTTGGGCGACCGGGGCTCGATCAGGGCGATCTTAGGCATGGGTTTTCTCCGAGGCGGCCGGCGGCCGCTTGGCGTTCTTGGCCTTGAGGGCGGCGATCTCCTTCTTGTTCTTTTTCAACAAGTCCTCCCAACGATCGATACCTTCCCGCAGCGGCCTCATTTTCTTGAAAAGGGCTTCGGCCGCGGCTTGAAGGCCATCGAGCTTGCGGCCGGCCTCCTCGCGGGAGTAGACGGAGAGGTCCTTCTGGAGAGACAGGAAATCCCGGACGGCGTCCGAAACCGCCTTGATCTCCTCCAGGCTGTAACCGAACAATTGGAGATCGCGGACAAGCTGGCAGAGATAGACATAGCTTTCATCATAGAGACGAAAGCCGCCCTCGCTTCGCAGATCGGGATCGAGGATGCCGACGTCCTCCCAGTGCTTGATGGTCCGGGGACTGACGCCGGCTTTTTCGGCCAGCAGGCCGACGGTCAGGAGCTTGCCCTTGCCGGCGTCTTTTTTCTGATCGTCTCCGCTCCCGGGCCAGCCGTATTTCTTGATGATCTTCTGGATTTCCTCCAGGCCGTAGCCGAGCTCCCGGAGCTTGCGGACGTGGGCGACGCGGCCGATGTCCGGGCCGGAATAAAACGGCGACTTGTCCTCGGCGAAGCCGACCGGCCGGAGGATCTTGGCTTTCGTCCAAAGATCGATTTCCACAGGCTCGATACCCGTCTTTTCCGCCAGCTCCGCCCTGGGCATCATTTCTTTGCCCACCATACCCTCACGTTTATTTTAGTTTGTTTCCAACCATATCTATACGTACACGTATATTTTATCAGAAGACAAATGTCAAGAGGAAACGCCAACGTATTATCCGCGCTTGAAAAGCGAACGCCCGGGCCGCCGTTCTCCGGCGGGAGATCCGCCGCACGCGCCGCCGCGGCCGTTTTCCCGACGATCCGGAGAAGCGGCTGATCGGGAAGCGGGATCCTTCCGTCCTCTGGCTTCGAGAACGGTTCTCTTTTTAAAGCCGCGGACGGGAAAAACGCGAACAAGCGACGAGGAGGACTCGTTTCGTGCGCGGGAGGGAAAGCCGCGAGGAAATGACGGCTTCTCCGATCCGCCCTCCGAGAAGGCGGGCCGGGAAAGGACGAAGCTCAGCCGTCCAGGTGATAAAACCCCCGGATCATTTTCTGGGCGGTCTTTTCAGGAAGGAGGCGCTTGAGGAAGCCCATCGCCGGAACAAGGCGCCCCGTGTAATAGACCGGCCCGGGATTTTTCATCTCCATGACCTTGATGATCTTGGCGGCCGCGGCCTCGGGCGGGGAGGCTTTGCCCATTTTCTTGTCTCGGGCCAGCCGGAAGGCGGCCAGATCGGTCGCGTAGACGCTTTCCGCCGGAGCGATCGTTCTCGGCTCGATATGTGTTTTAATGTAACCCGGAATGACCAGGGAGACCTTGATCCCCTGCCGGCCGACCTCCTGGCGGAGGACCTTGGTAAAGGCCTCCAGGCCGAGCTTGATCGCGGCATAGGCGGCACGGGCGGCGGCATCGGCGGCATCGGCGGCATAGGCGGCACGGGCGGCGGCATAGGCGGCATAGGCGGCATAGGCGGCATGGGCGGCGGCACGGGCGGCATGGGCGG
>JAAZPG010000523.1 GCA_012797375.1 Acidobacteriota bacterium | reverse complement strand
TCGAACGCGTCGCCGCCGTCGACCACCGGCCGGACATAATCCCGGCGGGCGGCCAGCTCGGCCAGGCCGGCGGACACGTCGAGCCGGGCCACGGCCGAGGCGATCCGGAGGAGCCGCGGCGTCTCCCGGGCCACCGTCTCCCGCAGCTCGCCGAACAGTCGGAATTCGAGCTCGCCGATCCGTTCCTCGGCGTGGAGAACCTTCTCCTCGTATTCCTTGAGCTCGGGCGTCAGGAAGCGCTCCGAGCCGACGAGCGTCTGCTTTCGGATGTAGTCGGGCGGAACCTGGCCAAGGTTGGCCTTGGTAACCTCGATGAAGTAGCCGAAGTTTTTGTTGAAACGGACCTTGAGGGAGCCGATCCCGGTTCGGTCGCGCTCGCGCTTTTCAAGGGTGGAAATGAACGCCTTGCCGGAGCGGCTGATTTTCCGCAGATCGTCAAGATCCGCGTTGTAGCCGTCTTTAAACAGGCCGCCCTCAGTCAGGAGAAAGGCCGGCTCGTCCAGGATCGCCCGCTCGAGGAGGGCGGCGACATCCTCGGCGCTGTCCCAGCTCTCGCGGATTTCGGCCAGGGCGGCGCTTGAGAGCGAGGCGAGCTTTTTCTTCAGACCCGGGAGCGGCAGGAGCGAACGCTTGAGGGCGACAAAGTCGCGGGGGTGGGCGGCCGAAAGGGCGATCTTGCCGGTCAGACGCTCCAGGTCCAGGATACCCTTGAGGTCATCGCGGATCTCCGCGCGGCCGATCGTGTCGTTCAGGAGCTCGCCGACCGCGTCCAGCCGTCGGTTGATCTCCTCGGGGTCGAGGAGCGGGCCGAGCAGGCGGTTTCGGAGGAGGCGCCCGCCCATGGGCGTCACGGTGAAGTCGATCACGTCCAGGAGCGAGTTGTCGACCTTTTGGTCCCGGAGGTTTTTGACCAGCTCGAGGTTTCGGATCGTGGCCGGGTCGAGGACGCAGGAATCGCCGGCCGGAAGGAAGGACAGGCGGTGGACCAGGGCCAGCGAGTCCTTCCGAACCCGTTTCAGGTAGAAGAGCAGCCCGCCGGCGGCCGAGACAGCCCGGGCTTTCCCTTCAAGGCCGAAGCCGGCCAGGGTCGAAACCTTGAAATGCTCGAGAAGGGAATGCCGGGCCTGGGTGAAATCGAAGGCCCAGGCCTCGACGGGGCTTTTGACGATGGACTTGAAGTCGCCGTTTTTAAGATACGGGACGATGGATTCCTCGGCCCCTTCCGGGAGGACGATCTCCTTGGGCGAAGCCTTGGCCAGCTCGTCGACCAGGCGTTTGGTCCCGGAGGACGGCCCTTCCAGGACGCCCATCTCCCCCGAGGAGATGTCGATCAGGGCCAGGCCCCATCCTTCCGGATCGACGAACAAACCGGCGACGAAGACGTTTTCCTTGGCTGCTTCCGGGTCGACCTCGACCGCGGTCCCGGGCGTCAGGATCTTTATGACTTCGCGCTTGACGACACCCTTGGCCAACCGCGGATCCTCGACTTGCTCGCAGATCGCGACCTTATAGCCGCGGCGGAGGAGCTTGGCCGAGTACTGGGCGACGGCGTGGTAGGGCACGCCGCACATCGGGACTTTCTGGCGGGAGGTCAGGGCGATTTCGAGGACCCGCGAGCCGATGGCCGCGTCCTCGTAGAACATCTCGTAGAAATCCCCCAGGCGGAAGAACAGGAGAGCGTCCGGATGGGCCGACTTGATCCGGAAATACTGCTCCATCATAGGAGTCGTCGGGTCGTCGGCGAACAAGCGGGGCTCGTCCATTTCGAGCGGATTATAGCATAGTGGGAAGGGGGTGGAATGGGATTAGAAAATGATCCAATTATTTTTTATTTCCCCACCAATCTGATATTATTTTCCAAGCATTTATAGCAATTGCTTTTTCTCTATCGCCAAGTTTAAAATCATCATATACGCACTCATTGCGCATACTGCAAAGAGTCAACATCATATTCGCTTGATGATCTGGTAGGTAATGATCATTTTTTAGAATGTTAATCACGGAAGAAATACTATGCGGTGCCGCATCTTCTTTTTTTTCAATCCATATCTTGTGGCAGATATGAACAACTTGAGTTCGGATCTTTTCAATATCGAATTCCTCTAAATTGCCGAATATTTCTTTTGATAAAGGGATACTTTCCTTAAGAACATATGCCTTTTGCCCGAATGGGAACTCAACTCCTATGTGATTTGATAATTTTTGTTTTCCGCAATTATCGCAAATGCTGTTATTTCTCATAATTTTCCCAGCTTTTGCAAATTTATTACATATTTGATTGACTTGCTGGCGAGGGGTAATGTTTAGCTCTTTAGATAAACAATCGTCGCAATATTTATAGAGCGCCGCATAAATAAAGCAACATTCAAGGTAAAAAAGGGGGAAGATCCGATTGATGGATGCAACCGCGCAGAAGCTGCTGAGAGCCCGTCACCTCGCGGATCTCTTTGGACAGCACGTCCATGAGTTCGCTCACCGTATCCGGTCGTCCGTTGGCCAATCGCCGTTTCAGGAGGCTCCAAACTCCCTCATCCGGGTTCAGCTCCGGGGCATGGGAAGGAAAGGGGATGAGATCAAGTCGCGTCGTCCGCTCCAGGAGTTCCTGCACCGGCTCGCCCCGATGCGAGTTGAAATTATCCAAAAGAACGATCAAAGGACCGCGGATCTGGCGCAAGAGATGACGGAGGAATGCGGCCACTTCTTCCCCCTGGATGTTCTCCTCATACAGATGACAGTACAGCGTGCATCGAAAGCGCTTATGACTGACGGCAATCCCGGAAATGGCCGAGATGCGGTCATGGCGATAACGATGACGGATGAGAGGCGTGCTCCCGACCGGACTCCACGTTTTCCTCACGGACGGGATCAGGAGGAAGCCCGATTCGTCGAGGAAGACAATATGGGCTGCCAGCCGCGCGGCGTTTTTTTTACCTTGGGCCAAACGGATCGTTTCCATTCGGCGATGGCCGCCTCGTCGCGTTCGACAGCTCTCCTCTCCGGCTTCTGGTGGCTCCAGCCCATCTGGCGGAGAAGCTTGCCGACATGATTGCGATGGTAGGTCACGCCCAGGCGCTTCCCGATCAGATCCGCGATCCTCTGCGTCGTCCAGAGGTCCGTCCGGTATCCGTGAGCCAACGCTCCTTGGAGGAGGAGGCCCACCAGCTTCTTTTTCTGGATCGAGGTCAACCGGGATGGCCGGCCTGGCGCCGGCTTGGCGTTGAGCGCGTTTGCTCCACCCGCTTGCCAGGCATCGCGCCATCGAAGAACGCTGCTGGCATGGCAACCCATGCGGCGCGCGATCTCATGCAGCGAGAGGTTCTGTTCGAGGAAGGCGATCACTTTTCGCCGTCGGGCTTCCAGTGTTTTGGGCGAACCGTATGGTCTCATGAAGGCTCTCCTCTCAGGAGTGCCTCCAGTATATTGCATTAATTATGCGGATGTCAATAATGACAAAACGATTCGTAAATTCGATGTCTTCCGGAAGAAACGGAATATCAGCGAGTATGACCGGGCCGGGTCGGTATCCATTGCGGAATTTGATGAAATGATCGCGTTAGCGGAATTTC
>JAAZPG010000522.1 GCA_012797375.1 Acidobacteriota bacterium | reverse complement strand
AGCTGGAGGAGGCCCTGGCCTCCCTCGGGATCGACAAGTTCCAAGACGTCCGCAATCCGCTCGACACGACGCCCGTGGCCGACGACACGGTCTTCTCCGCCTGCGCCCAGGCCGTCTTGGAGGATCCCGGGGTGGATTGCGCGGTCATTTCGGTGCATCCGCTGACCGGGTCCCTGCAGACGATCGCTCCGGCCGAAGGGCATCCCCAGAACGTCTACGATCCCTCGAGCGTCGGCCCGAGGTTGATCGAGATTTTCAAGGCGACGGACAAGCCGTTCGTCGTCAGCATCGACGCCGGCGTCTTGTACGACCCGCTGGCCGATCTGCTCCAGGAGGCCGGCATCCCGGTGTTCCGGGATTGCGACGCGGCGGTCAAGTTCCTGAGGAAGTTCGCGGGAGCGGCGACGAAGCGGTGAGGACGAGGGCGCATGCCCAAAGACAAGGCTCATCCGTTGGCGTATCTCAGCGAAAGCGGGGCCTTCCTCATCAGCCGGATCTCCCGCCGGCCTTGGCTTGAGCCGCTGTACGCGATTTCGCTGGGGAGCCAAGCGGACCTGCGCCTCTCGGATTATCTGCGTTTTCTAAGAGACGAGACCGAGGTGAAGGTGGTCGCGGTCTACGTCGAGAGCTTTATGGCGGGCGACGGGTATCTGGCGGCCAAGGCGGTCCGGGAGATCACCCGGTCGCCCGGACGGAGCGTGATCATTTATAAGGGCGGCCGTTCCCCGGCGAAAGAAGGATCAGGGGCGGAGGAATTGGACGGAATCGGGGTGGAGAGGGGAAAAAAGTGGACGCGGGGGGAGGGAAGCGCGGAAGGGACGGAGGAGAGAGAGCGGAGCGAGAGAGGAGAATGGGCAGCGGAAAAAAGCGCGGGGATGAGCGTGAGGGCGGGTGCGATAGCCGGCGCGAGCGCGGGGATGGAAAAGCGGATGGATGGGGGGATGGATAAGGGAGAAGAAAAGAAGCCGGAGAAAAAAACGGAGGCGAGGCCGGGGGCTGATTACGAGCTTTTCCGGGCTGTTTTCGAGGACGCGGGCGCCCTCATCGCCGATACGATCGCCGAGTTCGAGAGCTTCGTTTCCGGGGCTTTGCTGTTAGGCGGAAAGCGCGTCGACGGGAACCGCGTCGCCCTGATGAGCAACGCCGGGTTCGAATGCGTCGTCATGTCAGACAACCTCGGGAACGGGGAGGAACGGCTGGAGCCGGCCGCTTTTTCCACCGAGACGATGCGGCGGATCGGGGAGGCGCTGGCCCCGCTGGGGATCAACAAGATCCAGGACATCCGGAATCCCTTGGACGTGACGCCGGTGGCCGACGACGCGGCGTTCGCCGCGGCCGCGGGGGCGGTGCTCGACGACCCGGGGGTGGATTGCGCGGTCATCTCGCCTCTTCCCTTGGGCCCGGTGCTTCAGACGCTGCCGGCGGGGGAGGGGCACAGGGAGGATATGGAAGACGAGGGGAGCATCGGGAAGCGGCTGATCGAGATTTTCAAGGCGACCGACAAGCCGTTTGTCGTCAATGTCGATTCGGGGGCGGATTACGACCCGCTGTGCGCGATGCTCGAGGAGGCCGGGATTCCGGTGTTCAGGGATTGCGACGCGGCGGTGAGGTTTATGAGAAAGTGGGTGGAGAGGAGGAGGGTTTGGACGACTCCCTCTCGTTCTATGATTTCCCGGACATCGACAAGAAACGGATCTCCTCGGCCAACGGCCAGGAGCGGTTGAATCGCGAGATCCGCCGGCGAAGCCGGGTCGTCGGCGTTTTTCCATCCGTCGAGTCCTATATCAGACTT
>JAAZPG010000521.1 GCA_012797375.1 Acidobacteriota bacterium | reverse complement strand
CCGAGGTCCCGAAACATGGATTTTTCCCCGGCGTTCCCGTATAATTTTGAAACCGAGGGCCGCCACTCGGCCGCTTGAGGAAGGAGAAGGATCATGGCCAACACCAAATCCAAAAAAGGCGTCATCGGGATTCTGACCGGCGGGGGCGACGTCCCCGGGCTGAATCCGGCCATCCGGGCGGTCACCCTCCGGGCCCTCAGCGAAGGCTACAAGGTCATCGGATTGAAGCGGGGGTGGGCCGGGTTGATGGAAATGGTCCGGGACAAGGAAGCGGACAACACGGCCCATTACTGTCTCTTGACCGAGGAATACGTCCGGAAAGCCGGCCGGACCGGCGGTACATTTCTTCATACATCCCGGACCCGCCCCAGCCATGTCCCGCAGGCGGCCGTGCCGGCCCATCTCCGCGAGGCCTACAAGGAAAAGACCAACGACCTGACGCCGGATATCTTGAAAAACCTCGATTACCTAGGCATCGATTATCTGGTCCCGATCGGCGGAGACGACACCTTGAGCTACGGGGTTCATCTCCACCAGCAGGGCGTCAAGGTCGTGGCCGTGCCCAAGACGATGGACAACGACGTTCCCGGGACGGACTATTGCATCGGATTTTCGACCTGCGTCACCCGGACGATCGCCTTGTCCAACGCCCTGCGGACCTCGGCCGGCTCGCACGAGCGCTTCCTGGTCATCGAGGTCTTCGGCCGTTACGCCGGCTTCACCGCCCTTCTGCCCACCCTGGCCGCGGCGGCCGACCGGTGCCTGATCCCCGAGCACCCGTTCGACATGGAGCGCCTCGCGGAGCTGCTGTCCCAGGACCGGGCCGAGAACGCCAGCCGCTACGCCATCGTCATCGTCGCCGAAGGGGCGACGCCGGCGGGCGGGGACATGGTCTTCTGCGACCACGAGACCGACATGTTCGGCCACAAGAAGCTCGGGGGAATCGGCGACCTGGTGTCCCAAAAGCTCAAGGAGCTGGCCCCCAAATACAACAACGGCCGGAAAGTCGACGTCCTCAACCAGAAGCTCGGCTACCTCGTCCGTTGCGGAGAGCCGGACGCGCTCGATTACATCATTCCCATGGCTTTCGGCAACATCGCCTTCGACCTGATCCAGGAAGGCAAGTCCGGCCGGATGGCCTGTCTCCGCAAGGGCGAATACGACGACGTTCCGCTGGAGGTCGTGACCAGCCGAAAGAAGATCGTCGACATCGATACGTCCTATGACCGGGACCGGCTGCGCCCGCTCTACTCCCATTTCAGCCGAAAGCCGTTCCTGCTGATCGAAGGCGCTTGAGTCCGGACCGGACGCCGTTTCTCCGGCGGTCCGGCTGTGATATCATTCGCCGCAAATGCTGAAGAAGGAGGACGCCATGTCCGCTGAAAACCGCCGTTCCGATCCCGGCCGCATCTTCTGGGGCTTGGTCCTGATCCTGATCGGGGCCCTAGTCTTGTTCCTCCGCTACGATTTCTGGGATTTCGGATACCTGCTGTCCACCTGGTGGCCGTCGATCCTGATCCTGATCGGGATTTCGGTCCTGATCGGGAACCGCTTCCGCCGCTGGGGGGCCGGACTCATCCTCATCCTATTCGGGGGCTTGTTCCAGGCCTGGGAGCTCGGTTACCTCGAAGTG
>JAAZPG010000520.1 GCA_012797375.1 Acidobacteriota bacterium | reverse complement strand
GGCTGGATGAGCATCTGGGCGATTTTCATCCCGGCTTTGATCTCATAAGGCTCCCGACTCAAGTTGACCAGGACGACCCGCACTTCCCCTCGGAATCCGGCGTCCACGACGCCGGCCAGCCGGTGGACGCCCTTGAGCGAAACGCCGCTTTTGTCCCAGATCAAGCCGACGAAGCCGCGGGGAATCGCCATCTGGATCCCGGTCGGCACGGGGAAAAGCTCGCCGGGAGACAGGATTTTATCAACACAGGCGAATAAATCCATTCCCGCGTCGCCGGGATGGCCGTACACCGGCAACTTGGCCGCCGGGTGGATTTTTTTGACTTTCAGTTCCATGCGTGTTTCTCCCGAATTTTAAAGGATATCCCGGCGGCGTAAATCCCGCCGCTCACAAGGCCTCGACCGCCGCCTCGCCGAAATAAGAGCGGGCGATCTCGGCCATCCTCTCCAGCTCCTCTCTTGAAAACGGCTGGACCGCGGCAAATGACGGATCAAGCGTCCGGGCCGGCGAAAACGACTGGATCCGGTAAGACGGGGCGCCGTTCAGCCATTCGCCGATTTTCCGGACGTCCTCCGGGCCGACCAAGCCGGGGACGACGGTCGTCCGAAAGACATGAGGCCGGCCGGACGCCCGAACGATTTCCGCGCTCCGGGCCACGGCCGCCGGATCGACGGGCGCCCGGACGACCTCGGCGTACCGCGCCGGCGGCGCCTTGGCGTCCATGGCGATCCAGTCCACCAGTCCGGCCTCGATCAGGCGCTCGAGACGGTCCGGCCGCGAGCCATTGGTGTCGATCTTGACCAGGAGGTTCCGCTCCTTGATCACCGCCAGCAATCCCTCGATTTCCGGGTGGAGAAGCGGCTCCCCGCCCGAAACGCAAAGACCCTCCAGCCATCCTTTCCGCGCGTCCAAGAAGGCGATGAATAAATCGAGGGGGACGTCGGCCAGCGTTTCCGGACGGAGGACCAGGTCGGCGTTATGGCAATAGGGACAGCGGAAGGTGCAGCCCGGGAGGAAGATCGTCGAGGCGATGTGCCCGGGGAAATCCCGGGGAGCGAATTTCTCTAGTCCCTTGATTGCAACCACGCCGCGAGCTCCTCCCGGGTGTTGAGGACCGCCTCCACCCGGTCGCCGTCGCGACAGACGAGCGTTGGCAGGATAATCGCGCCCTGGGCGTCGCGCTTGATCCGGGGAAGAAACGTCCGGATCCGGATCCGGCCCTCTTTCTCGGCGACGTCCTGCGTCTCGGCCGTGATCGCCGCTTCCCGGAGAGCCGCCTTCATATCCTCGCACTTCGAACAGTTCGGGTAGGTGAAGAGAAGAAAATCCATGCCTCCGCCTCCTCAGCCGATCGTCGTGTAAGGCGTCCGGTCGGCGAATTCCGCCTGTTTGCCGTCGTTCCAGGTCCGGATCGGCCGAAGATAGCCCACGATCCGGGAGAAGACCTCGGTCTCGGTCCCGCAATCAGGGCAGGAGGGATGCGCCCCCTTGAGATAGCCGTGGTTCTCACAGACGCTGAACGTCGGGGTGATGCTGAAATACGGGATCCGGGTCGCGGAGATCTTCCGGACGAGCTTGCGGCAGGGCTCCCCGTCGATGGCCTCGGGAAGGAACGTGTGGAAGATCGTCCCCCCCGTGTACAGCGTCTGAAGCGTCTCCTGGTGCCGGAGGGCTTCGAACACGTCCCGGGTCGCGTCGACATTGAGCTGGGTGGAATTGGTCAAGTACGGGTGCTTGTCCGTGCCCGAGGTGACGATTTGGGGGAACTTCTGCTTGTCGAGGCGGGCCAGGCGGTAGGACGTGGATTCGGCCGGCGTGGCTTCCAGGTTGTACAGGTTCCCGGTTTCGTTCTGGTATTCCTTCAAAACATCGCGCATATAGTCGAGGATCTCGACGGCGAACGTCCGTCCTTCCGGCGAGCCGATGCCCTTTCCGAGCAGGTTGAGGCAGGACTCGTGCATGCCGCAGACGCCGATCGTGGAGAAGTGGTTGTTGAAATGGCCGAGGTAGACCTTCGTGTACGGCATGATGCCGCGCTTGAGCATGCTGTTGACGATTTCGCGCTTGACCTCGAGCGACTCCTTGGCCATGTCCATGAGCTCGCGAAGGCGGGCCTTGTACTCCTCGGGCGTCTTGCTGACGTAGCCGATGCGGTTGAGGTTGATCGTGACGACGCCGATCGATCCGGTCGAGTCGCCCGGCCCCCACATGTTGCCCGGCCGGCGCATGAGCTCGCGCTGGTCGAGATTGAGGCGGCAGCACATCGCCCGGATGTCCCCGGGATTCATGTCCGTCCCGATGTAATTCTGGAAATAGGGGATGCCGTACTTGGCCGTCACGTCGAACAGCAGCCTGGCGTTGGGGGTGTCCCAGTTGAAATCCCGAGTCAGGTTGTACGTCGGGATGGGGAAGGTGAAAACCCGGCCCTGGTGGTCGCCGTCGACCATGAGCTCGAGAAAAGCCTTGTTGATCATGTCCATCTCGGCCTGGAGCTCGCCGTAGGTGAAGTCCATTTCCCGGCCGCCGACGATGGCCTTTTTCGGAGCCAGGTCGGCCGGGACGGTCCAGTCGAAGGTCAGGTTGGAGAACGGCGTCTGCCAGCCCCAGCGGGAGGGGACATTCAGCCCGTAGATGAGCTTCTGGATGTCCTGGCGGACCTGCCCGAAGCCGAGCTTGTCGGCCCGGACGAACGGGGCCAGCAGCGTGTCGACGCTGGAGAAGGCCTGGGCCCCGGCGAACTCGCCCTGCATCGTCCCGATGTAGTTGACCATGTGGAGGGTGGCCGTCTCCAGGTGCTTGGCCGGGGAGGAATGGACCTGGTTGGGGACGTGGCCGAAGCCCTTACGGAGAAGGTTTTCGAGCGACCAGCCGGCGCAGTAGCCGACAATCGGATAGGACAGGTCGTGGATGTGGAAGTCCCCCTCCAGGTGGGCCTTCTTGATGTGCTCGCCGTAGATCTGGTTGAGGGCGAAGTTGCTGAGGACCTCGCCCGAGATCCGGGCGTTGAGCCCGGAGAAGCTCAGGGTTCCCTCGTTGGAGTTTTCCCGGATCTTCCAGTCGTGCTCGTCAATGTAATCCCGGATCAGGCGCTCGAGGTTGATTCCCGTCTGCTTGGCTTCCCGGATGCTCTTGTGGCGCTCCCGGTAGAGGATATAGGACTTGGCGACCTCGAGGTATCCCCTCTTCATCAGGACATGCTCAACCATGTCCTGGATCTGCTCGACCGAGGGGACCGTGTAGCCGCCGAACTTGTCCTCCAAGACGAACGTCACGATATCCGAGACTGTTTTGGCCTGGGAGTAGTCATCGATTCCCTGCGATTTCATGGCCTTGAAGATCGCGTTGGTGATCTTGTCCTGGGTGAAATCAACAATTTCCCCGTCCCGCTTCTTGATCCGGGTGATGACTCTTGAGTTCATCGGCTCCTCTCCTCCTCTTATAAATGCCGGCGGGGACCACAAGAAACAAAAAACAGGCGCGCCCAATCGCCTATATATTGTGGTTCCTTGGCATTTTTAATACAATATGTTGTATTGCAATGCCACGATAAGCCTTTCGTCCGCGGCTGTCAAGCGATTTTTTAAATTAAAAAATCAGGCCCAAATCACGCAGTTTCGGCTCGAGATTTTCTCCGGGCGGACATAAAATGCCCTTCATTCCCGCGCGCTCGGCGCCGGCCACATTGTCCGGAAGGTCGTCGATGAACGCCGTCCGCCCGGGAGCGGCCCGGCCGGCGCGAATCGCCTCGAGGTAGATCTCGAGCTGCGGCTTTCGGAAACCGACATCGAACGAGAGGATATACTCGTCGAAGATCAAAAGGTCGGGGAATGTCGTCTTGACGTGCGTCCAGCGGATGACGTCGGTGTTGGAAAGAAGGACCGTCCGATAGCGGGATCTCAGCTTCCGGAAGAGGCCGAGGACGGCCGGGACCGGCGTGAACACGCCCTCGCAGTAGGCCGAGAAAAATTCTTCGTATCCGCCCGTCCATTCCAGCAGGTCGCGGGAATTCCGGTAGAAATCATACGGCGAAAGAGCGCCTTTTTCAAAGAGAACGAGAAGATCGAGATTGTCGGCGACGACCGCTTCGATTTCTTTCTCCGGCCGGCCGGAAAACCGGGCGATCGCCCGGTAAAAAACGGAGTTGTCGAACCGGAGGAGGACGTTGCCCAGATCGGAAACGACGGTTTCGATCACCG
>JAAZPG010000519.1 GCA_012797375.1 Acidobacteriota bacterium | reverse complement strand
GCCGACGGCGTGAAAGTCGCCCTGGTCTCGCTCCCGGATTATATCGGCTCCCTGCGGACCAACTGGCAGATGCCGGGCTTTCACCGTCATCTGCAGGATTTGAGCCGGCGCTACGACAACGTCACCCTCCTGATCTACAACACGCCGCGTGATTTCGACTTGGACAAGCCGGATTTGTTCCTGGACGGCGGTTATGGAAAGACCAATTCTCATCTTTCCCAGCGCGGGGCCGCGGTTCTGGGACGGAAGCTTTGCCGGGATTTGGCTCCGCTGAGCCGGTGATGCCCGGGCCGTTTCCATCTGGCGGAGAAAGGCGGGATATCGTACCGTGTCATCCGGGCGTTCCGGGAAAAGGACGGCCGATTGATGTACAATATAGGGGGATCATTTCTTGCCAGGCTGGAAGGATGTCCATGAACCAAGAAAAAAGAAGAAGCCCGCGCGGCGCGCGAATGACGGAAATCGTCTACACTCATGAAGGCCTTCATTTCGAAGGCCGGCTCAGCGATCTTTCCGAAGGCGGGTTATATATCGACACGATCAATCCCGTCCCCGAAGGCTCGATCATAGCTTTCCGCTTCGTCCTCGTCGAAAAGGACGGCGATTCGATCATCGAGGGGGAAGGCCGCGTCGCCTGGCAACGTCCGTTCCAGGGCATGGGGATCGCCTTCACCCGGTTGTCGGATGACGTCCGCGACCGCCTGAAAGCCCATTTTTCCCGCGCGTAATCGATTTTCCGCCGCCGCTTCGCGACCGTCCCGAATCCGCCTCCAGACACCGGGATCAGGCCGGCCTTCCGTTGTCCCGGCGGCGCCGGGCCGCCGCCGCGCCGGCGGACGTCTTCCGGAGAAACCGGCCGGCCTCCAATTCAACCCCGCGTTTCGGCCGCGTCGTTTCAAGCCTCCAGGCCGGTCTCTCCTTCGGGCCGGGAGAAGCCGCCTGGAAATATTGTCTTATGCCCGCTTCTTTTTCTTGTCGCCGCCCCAGGCCCGTCATCCGGTCCTTTCCCGCATTTCGGCGATGATCAAGGCCATTGAAAACGCCGGTTGACAAGACCGGCAATCCTTGGCACTATAAAACAGATGGTCAAGGGGAGGAGTCTTTCATGAAGCGTTCATTCCTTCTATCCATCGGCGCCGTGCTCCTTTTGGCGACGGTCTCATTCGGCCTGACCCTGGGCCATCCGAAGCTGATCTCAAAGACGACGGACCGCGTCCGGTGGACGCAATGCGCCTTCGGCCCCGACGGGGTCCTTTGGGTGGTCTGGGTTCCCGGGGATACCAACCGCGGCAGCGGCGGTCCCGTCTGGGTTGCGTCGTATGATGGAACGGTCGTCCGGGGTCCGGACAACGTCACCGAGTCAACGGCCGTTCTGGCCAACCGCCCTCATATCTCCGTTTCTCCCAAGGGATCCGTTATCGTGAGCTGGGGGATCGACGCCGATAAATCGATCCATTTGCGGATCCGCGACGTCCAGGGGAGCTGGGGCGCGATCGAGACGGTTTCCACGGGCTTGGGCGGGGACGAACCCGCGGCTTTCATGGACAAGGCGGGCAACATCCACGTCGTGTTCTCCGACGAGGTCGGGGGTTCGGTCTACGCGCTCTCCAAGATCAACGGCGCCTGGGAAAACGCCGTAAAATTGTCCACGGGTTTCGGGCAGCACGGCTCCCTCGCCCTCGGGACGGACGGGGCCGCCCACGCCGTTTGGGTCGAACGGTCGGGATCCTCCGGAAACAACTACGAAAATTATTATGCCAAGCGGACGGCCTCAACTTCCTGGTCGACCGGAGAAGCCTTGACGGGACAATCCGGAAGCGCCGCCCATCCGTGGGTGACGGTCGGGACGAACCATGTGCCGGTTGTCGCCTGGGAGGACCTTCCTGATCCGGACAAGCCGGGGGGAGGATCCGAAATCCGGGTGATGATGGTCGGGGAAACGGCTCGATTGGCGATCGCCGTGGGCTTGAATCATTTCCCCCGGGTCGTCGTCGACCGGAACGGAGCGGCTCACGTGGCCTGCCAGTCGGGCAGGGGCGACGCCGGCAACGGCATCCGCTATACAAATGACGCCTCGGGGACGTTTCAGGCCGTCCAGACGATCGCCGGCGTTTATCCGAAGCTGGCCGGGCTGGCGGCGGATCCTTACGGGAACGTCGCCGCGACGCAGTCGTCGTACCTG
>JAAZPG010000518.1 GCA_012797375.1 Acidobacteriota bacterium | reverse complement strand
GATGCCGGACGCGTTCGGCGAAGCCGATGACGGCTTCGCGCATCTGGGAAATCGGAAGCACGCCCTCGTGGAGGACGGGCCGCTCCCGCAGCCCCCGGACGGCCCGATGGGCCGGCCGGCCGGCCAGCTCGCTCAGGCGGTCGATCGCCCGGAACTCGTCCGGCTCGGCTTGCCCGGTGACGGCGCCCAGGACGTCCCGGGCGAATTTGAACGGGCTGGCGGTCGAGGCGATGATGGTCGCCGGACCGTCCGCGGGGCCGACATCGCGGGAGACGGCCGAGGCGACGGCGGTGTGAGTGTCGATGATGATCCCGGTCTCTTCGTGGACCGTCTTGATTTCGGCGAAGACCCGGGGCTCGTCGGCCCAGCCGGAGACGACGAACGCGTCGATTTTTTTCTTTGTTTCGGCATCGATCTCGAACCGGCCCGTCCGGAAGCGGTCGAGGAACCAGGGCTTGATCTTCTCCGCGTCCCGGCCGGCGATTTCGAACAGAAACCGTTCGAGATTGGAGGAGATCAAGATGTCCATCGAGGGCGACGACGTCCGGAAAAATTCGCGGTGAGTGTCGTATACTCCGGTTTGGAAAAAGTCCGTCAGGATGTTGTTTTTGTTGGAAGCGCAGAAGAGCTTGCGGACGGGAAGGCCCATGGCCCGGGCATACCAGGCGGCCAGGATGTTGCCGAAGTTGCCGGTCGGGACGCAAATGTCGACCTCGTCGCCCATTTTGATTTCGCCGCCGGCGGCGAGCAGGGCGTAAGCCCGGATGTAGTAGACGATCTGGGGGGCCAGCCGGCCCCAGTTGATGGAATTGCCCGTCGAGAGCTTGATATTCAGCCCGGCCAGGTAGTCGCGCAAGTTGGCGTCGAGGAAAAGGGCCTTGACTCCGGTTTGGCAGTCGTCGAAGTTGCCCCGGACGGCGAAGACCCGGGTGTTCCGGCCGTCGGTGGTGACCATCTGGAGGCGCTGAACCTCGCTCACGCCGCCGTCCGGATAAAACACGACGATGGAAATGCCGTCGGCGTTCTTGTAGCCCTCCAGGGCGGCCTTGCCGGTGTCGCCGGACGTGGCGACCAGGATCAGAGTGTGGGTTTGATCCCCGGTCAGGGATTTGGCCGTGGCGGTCAAGTGGGGCATCAGCTGGAGGGCGACATCCTTGAAAGCGGCCGTCGGCCCGTGGAACAGCTCGAGGAGGAAGCGGCGCCGGCCGAGCGGCCGGAGGGCGACGACGTCGGGCGTGTGGAAGTTGTCCGGGTTGTACGCCCGCCGGAGGCAGCCGTCGAGGACGGGCGGCTCGAAATCCGTAAAGTAAGCGGCCATGATCCGCCGGGCCGTCTCAAGATAGTCGGGGGCGGTCAGCGTGTCCGCTTCCAGCCGGGGGATGAACTCCGGAACGAACAGCCCGCCCCGGGGGACCATCCCCAGGAGGACGGCCTCGGACGCGGAGGCGAAGGGATGATTGGCGTGAGTGCCGATGTAACGCATGGTCGCCTCGAGACGCGGTAGAATTAGACATAAGGATGTTATCATTCAGGGGCGCCTCACTCAACCCCTTGCGGAGGTCCCCGTCAGGGGAAACGCTTTTGCTTTGGAGGCGCATTTCCAGCGCCGGCGATCGGATGTCCCCGGACCCGGGGATCAAGGAGCCGGAGGCCGTTGAAGCTTGGAAGGACATAGGGAGGGAGGGCGGCCTTTAAGGAGGCTTCACCGATCAGCGGATGAAGAACTCGACGTTGAGGAATTCGCGCCGGATCGCGGCCGCCGGGCGGAATCGGCGGCTCAGGTAGCCGCGAAACGCGGCGTAATCCTTCAGCTTGACCAGGTGATGGGCGGAGACCCCCGTTTCCACGAAGACCATCTTGACGTTGAAAAGGTCGCAGTCCTCGACGACTTCGGCGGTCGTGATCCGGCCGGCCTCGATCATGGCTTCCGAGACGTCGACCAAGTCCGGCGGGCAGGGCCGCCGGGCGAGGAAGTTGAGAAACGGGTCGTCGCCGAAGACATAATCCGCCGGTTTTGTGTTTTGCCGGATGAAGGCGGCCGCCGCCCGCGTCCCCTCGTCCCGGGCCAGGATCTTTTTCGGGCTCAGGGTCGGGCCGAGGCAGAGCAGGGTCAGGGCGGCCACGAAACCGAGGGTGATCCTTCGGCCGATGGTTTTCCCCTCAGCCAGGGCTTCGCCTCCCGCGCCGAAGAGCAAGGCCAGGGGGACGAAAGCGAAAACGGCGTATCGGATGAAAAAATCGCCGGGGACGAAGATGACGGCCAGGACCGCCGCGGCGGATGTCCAGAGAAGGACGCGGATCCGGCGGAGGCCCGCGGCGTTCTCCTCCGCTCCGGCTCGTCCGGCCAGGAGCGCGGCCAGGGCGCCGGCGGCGAGGCCGTAGTTGTGGTTTCCGATCAAATGGGCGATACGGCGGCCGGCTTGAAAAATAAAAGGGACGGAGGCGGCGGACTCCTTGGCGGCGTGAAAGCCGACCACGGAGTCGAACGTTCCGGGAACGAAG
>JAAZPG010000517.1 GCA_012797375.1 Acidobacteriota bacterium | reverse complement strand
CCGGAAGCTGGATTTACATCGGCTCCCAGGGCATCCTCCAAGGGACGTACGAAACCCTGGCCGCCGCGGCGAAAAAGCACTTCGGCGGATCCCTGAAGGGGACGATCACCGTCACGGCCGGCCTTGGGGGAATGGGCGGCGCCCAGCCCCTGGCGGTCACCATGAACGACGGCGTGGCCATCGTCGTTGAAGTCGACCGGCACCGGATCCAGCGGCGTCTCGATACCCGCTACGTGGATACGATGACCGACCGCTTGGATGAGGCCCTCCGGCTGGCCGAAGACGCGGCCAAGAAGGGCGTTCCGCTCTCGATCGCCCTGCTCGGCAACGCGGCCGACGTCCTGCCGGAGCTTGTCCGCCGCGGCTTCACCCCCGACATCCTCACCGATCAAACGTCGGCCCATGACGAGCTCAACGGCTATGTCCCCAACGGCCTGGCCTATGAGGACGCCCTAATCCTGCGGACGAAGGACCCGGCCGATTATATCCGGCGGAGCATGGCGGCCATGGCCGCCCATGTGAGGGCGATGCTCGAGCTCCAGAAGCGCGGCGCCCGGACCTTCGATTACGGCAACAACATCCGCGGCCAGGCCCGGCAGGCGGGCGTGGCCGACGCGTTCGATATTCCGGGATTTGTTCCCGAATATATCCGGCCGCTGTTTTGCCTGGGCAAGGGCCCCTTCCGCTGGGCCGCGCTCTCCGGCAAGCCGGCCGACATTTATGCCACCGACCAGGCCGTCCTGGAGACGTTTCCCGAGGACGAGGCCCTGGCCCGCTGGATCCGCAAGGCCCGCGCCCAAGTCAAGTTCCAAGGCCTGCCGGCCCGGATCTGCTGGCTCGGCTACGGCGAGCGGGCCCGTTTCGGCGAGGTCATCAACCGGCTGGTCCGCAAGGGCAAGATCAGCGCCCCGATCGTCATCGGCCGCGACCACCTCGACACCGGGTCGGTCGCTTCGCCCAACCGGGAGACCGAGGCCATGCGGGACGGCTCGGACGCCGTCGCCGACTGGCCGATCCTCAACGCTCTCCTCAACGCCGTCAACGGGGCCAGCTGGGTTTCCGTCCACCACGGCGGCGGAGTGGGCATCGGCTTTTCGATCCACGCCGGGATGGTGATCGTGGCCGACGGCTCGGCCGCGATGGGCCGCCGCCTCGAGCGCGTCCTGACCGGCGACCCCGGCATGGGCGTCGTCCGTCATGCCGACGCCGGCTATCCCGAGGCGGTCGCCTTCGCCCGTAAGGCCGGCGTGAAAATCCCGATGGCCCGGCGCTGAGGCGGCCGGCGGATTTCCCTTCGCCGGCGCTTGTCAACGTTCGGCGACGGCCGTCCCGCTTTCCGTCTCCTTTCTTTTTCGTTTTCCCCGCGAATCCGCCGTGCTTCCCCGGCTTTCTTTTGGCATGAATCCGGCATTGGATCCGGCCGAAAGGAGATCACCCATGATCAAAAAGAAAAAGACGGTTGGGACGAGGATCGCCGCGGTCCTTCTGGCCGCGGTGCTCCTTGGCGGAGCAGCGGCCGGGCCCGGCCTGGCCGAGACGAAGAACGTCTGCCAGGCGGCCTTGGAAAGATGCCTGGCCGACGCCCTGGCCGGAATGTTCGGCGGCCTCGTCGGAATCATCGGCTCCTTGTCCTCGTGCCTGGGCGGGTACGACTTCTGCCGGAAGTACATCATTTCCTCGAAGTGATCCCATGAAAAACCTCCGGCGCCTCATGTTCCGAAGCGCGGCCGTCCTCCTCCTGCT
>JAAZPG010000516.1 GCA_012797375.1 Acidobacteriota bacterium | reverse complement strand
GTGGCCGAATACAAGGCCGAGGGCTTCCTGCCCGAAGCCCTGGCCAATTACCTGATCTTCCTCGGCTGGACGCCCTCCGACGGCCGCGAGATCCTCGGCCTGGCCGAAGCCGCCCGTCTGTTCTCCATCGACCGGATGAACGACGTCCAGGCCAAGTTCGACCTTGTGAAGCTGAAATGGATGAACGGCGAATACATCATGGCCAAGGAGACGGCGGCTCTCGTCCCCCTGATCCAGGACCAGCTCCGCCGCGACGGATATGATTTCGACGTTTCCGACGGCGCCCGCTGGGCGGCCGTCGTCGACCTGTACAAGATCCGGATCAAGACGCTGCGCGAGCTGGGGCCGATGATCGAATTCTTTTTCCGGGAGGACTTTCCGGTCGACGAGGAAGGCCGGAAAAAACACCTCGGCGCCCCTGAAAAGAAAGCCCTGCTGGCCGATCTGGCGTCCCGGCTCGAAGCTCTGCCCGAATTCAGCGCGGCCGGCCTGGAGGAGCTCTACCGGGGCCTGGCCGCCGAGCGGAACATCAAGGTGGCCGAGCTCATCCATCCGTCCCGCATGGCCGTCTCGGGCCTGACCAAGGGGGCCGGCCTGTTCGAGATCATGGCCGTTCTCGGGCGGGGGACGGTCGTCGACCGCCTGCGAAGGAATTCCCTATGACCGAAACGGACGACAAGAAACCGCGGGAAAATTTCATCCGGGACATCGTCCGGGAAGACCGGGCCGCCGGCCGGATCGAGGGCCGCGTCCACACCCGGTTTCCGCCCGAGCCGAACGGCTATCTCCACATCGGCCACGCCAAGTCGATCTGCCTGAATTTCGGCTTGGCCGCCGATTTCGACGGCCTCTGCAACCTCCGGTTCGACGACACCAATCCCGAGACCGAAAGCTTCGAGTACGTCGCCTCGATCAAGGAGGACGTCCGCTGGCTGGGGTTCGACTGGGACGACCGCGAGTACTACGCGTCCGATTATTATGAGAAGCTCTACGAATTCGCCGAGATCCTCATCCGGAAGGGCAAGGCCTACGTCTGCGACCTGGGCGCCGAGGACGTCACCGCGACCCGCGGCACCCTGACCCGGCCGGGGACGGACAGCCCCTTCCGGAACCGGACGGTCGAGGAAAACCTCGATCTCTTCCGGCGGATGCGGGCCGGCGAATTCCCCGACGGAGCCAAGAGCCTCCGGGCCAAGATCGACATGGCCCATCCCAACCTGCTTCTCCGCGACCCGGTCATGTACCGCATCCGGCGGGCCCATCACTACCGCCGGGGCGACGCCTGGTGCCTCTATCCCACTTACGACTGGGCCCACGGCCAGTCCGATTCGATCGAGGGGATCACCCATTCGATCTGCACGCTCGAATTCGAGGTCCACCGCCCGCTGTACGACTGGTTTCTGAAGGAGCTCGGCGTCTTCAAGCCCCGCCAAATCGAATTCGCCCGGCTCAACCTCAGCCACACCGTCCTCAGCAAGCGGAAGCTCCTCCTGCTCGTCAAGGAGAACCGGGTCGACGGCTGGGACGATCCCCGCATGCCGACGATCTCGGGCCTGCGGCGCCGCGGCTACACGCCGGCCGCCATCCGGCGGTTCGCCGACCTGATCGGGGTGGCCAAGGTGCCGAGCATCGTCGATATGCCCCTCCTCGAGAGCTGTGTCCGCGAGGATCTGAACAAAACGTCGCCCCGGGCGATGGCCGTCCTCCGGCCCCTGAAAATCGTCCTGACCAACTATCCCGAGGACAAGGTCGAGATGCTCGAGTGCGTCAACAATCCCGAGGATCCCTCGGCCGGGTCGCGGGCCGTCCCGTTTTCCCGGACGCTTTACATCGAGCGCGAGGATTTCCTCGAAGACCCGCCGAAAAAATTCTTCCGCCTGTCGCCCGGCCGCGAAGTCCGCCTTCGCTACGCCTACTTCATCACCTGCCGGGAGGTCGTCAAGGACCCGGCCACGGGCGGCGTCGTCGAGGTCCGCTGCACATACGATCCGGCCACCCGCGGCGGCGATTCCCCCGACGGCCGGAGTCCCAAGGCCACCCTCCACTGGGTCTCGGCCGCCCACGCCGTCCCGGCCGAAGTCCGGCTCTACGACACCCTCTTCACCAAGCGCGATCCGAACGAGCTGGAGGAAGGGGAGGACTGGCTGGCGAACCTCAACCCCAAGTCGCTCGAGGCGATCTCCGAGGCCCGGCTCGAGCCGATGCTGGCCGAGGCCGCCCCGGGCTCGCGCTGGCAGTTCGAGCGGATGGGTTATTTCGTCGCCGACACGAAGCATTCGCGGCCCGGCGCTCCCGTCTTCAACCGGACGGTCACCCTGCGCGACGTCTGGACCAAGCTCCAGAAAACCGGCCGGGCCGACGGCTGAGCGGATTCCGCCCAAACGAAGGAAAGCTTTTTTCCCCGGGCGGCGCGGATTCATCATCATCGATCCGGCGGCCGGGACGGCCGTCGTCCGCGCTTGTCGGCTTTTGGAGGACCGTCCCTATCGAACCAGCCCGAGAAGATAAAGAACGCCCATGATGACGGGCTGATGGACGAGGTAGATCCAGAGGGAATAACGGCCGGCGGCGTTGATGAAGATCGGCCGCGGAGGCCGGGGCAGCAGGCTCCGGCGGGATTTGTACACGGTCTTTCCCAAGGCCGCTCCGATCAGGAAGACGCCGAACCACGGAATCAGCGGGAAATAATCGTACGACATGAACAAGGGGCTGTGGAGCCCGAGGGGAAGCAGCCAATCCGAGCGAAGGACGAGGGCCCGCCGGACGGCCGGAAGGGCGAAGCCGAGCCCGAAGACGGCCGCCCCGGCCGCGGCCGAGACCGCCGGACGGGCTTTCTCGAAGGCCGTCCCGTAGAGGAGCATCGAGACGGCCAGGCACTGGAGGATTCCGAACCAGATCGTCGAGGGCGGATCGAAGACATAAGTCGCGGCCGTGACGGCCAAGGAGACGACCAGGAGACGCAGCCCCCGGCGGATGTTGCTCCGGGTCAGGGTGGAGCTGATCCCCGAGAGAACGACGAAAAGCCCGGCGAAGAAATACTGGGCGATCATCCAGGCCGGGGAAAAGAGGTCGGTTGAAAAGCCGAGGAACCTCTTCAGGCCGACGAAGGCTCCCAGGTCGTAAAGGAGATGATAGCCGACCATCAGGAGGATGGACAGGCCGCGGAGGAAATCGATCTCCCAGATGCGGGGGCGCTTCGGAGCCGTCGGGTGTTCGGGCATGGCGTTCAAAAACGGATGATATGCGAAGCCGGGCCCGTCCGCAACCCTGCGCATTGAATCATGTGATAGCAAAGCGAAAATGTCCCCTTTAACTGCCAAGGTAAAATGT
>JAAZPG010000515.1 GCA_012797375.1 Acidobacteriota bacterium | reverse complement strand
GGAGGACGACCTCCAGTTCGGCGAACAAGCCCAATCCGGAGACGGCATCCAAGTGGATGCGCGTTTGGCCGGCCCGGGCGGCCAGCCGGATTTTCCGGACCACGCCGCGGACGCCGAAGGCCGCCGCCAGGACGGCCCGGAGCCCGGCCGGATCGGAGGTCCGGGCGATCTCGAAGCTCGAGAGCTTCGGCCCGGCCGCGTCCGGACGCTCGTAGTAAATCAATTCCCCGGTCCGGGGGCCGAGGATCCGGAGCTTGAGGCGGCCCCTCGGGATCTTGAAAAAGACGTCCTCCTGGACAAGGACGCGCGGCTTCGACGGCCGGAGCGCCTTGAGCCGGGCGGCGAACGCGTCGAGATCCCGGACCCGGGCCTTGATTTCGACGTTGTTCATCGCGGCCCGCTCTCCGTCCGGACGCGGTGGAGGCCGAGCGAGGCGAGAGCCGGAGCGGCCCGGGACTGTTCGATGACGAGACGGAGGCGGCGGGCGGAAACCGCCGGGAAGCGCAGGATCCTCATGGCTCCGACGGTCGTTCCCCGGGCCACGGGCCGCCAGGCGTTCCCCTCCCCGGCTTCCAGGACGTACGATTCGATCCGCTGGCCGGACCGGATATGCTCCCGAAGAACGAAACGGTCGAACTCCGAAGGACCCGGAAGATCGATCGTGATTTCCGCCCGTCCGCCCTCTCCGGGCGGCGTCCAGAAGGTGTTCAAATCGTCGTCCAACATCGTCTCCGGGCCGTGCCCGGTGGCGGACGCGGACGCCCGGACGGCGGCCCCGGCGGCGAGGTTGGTCCCGTACGCCGCGTCGAGGGAGCGGCGCAGCTCCCGGAGGGCCTCTTCGTCGTTCTCGTGGATGAGGCCGCGGCGGTCGGGCGGGACGTTGAGGAGGAGGACGCCGTTTCGGCCGACCGAGCTTTCGTAGATATCGAGGAGCTTCTCGGGTGATTTGACGTCCCCGTCCTGGGAGGCGTGATAGAACCAGCCGGGCCGGATGGAGACGTCGGTTTCGGCCGGATACCAGGCCAAGACCCGGGCCCCGGCCAGCTTTTCCCGGCTCCCGAGATCGGCCGCCGTCAGGTCGCGGGGGACGAAAACGTCGTCCAGGGGAAAGAGACCGGAGGCGGCGGCGAGCGATTCCGGATTCCGGACGTCGACCGGGATGACGCTCCACTCCGTTTCCCGCCCGTACCCGGATTCGGTCCCGATCCAGCGGGCGTCGGGGGCCATCATCGCGATGACGGCCTCCGGCTGGAGCTCGCGGATCGTCCGGTAATACGCGGGCCAGTCATAGATTTGATTCTTCCGCTCCGGGCCGTCTCCTGGCGCGCCGTCGAACCAGACCTCGGCGATGGGGCCGTAGCCGGTCAGAAGCTCCCGCAGCTGGGCCAGGAAAAAAGCGTTGTAGCGGGGCGAATCGCCGTAGGAGGGCTCATGGCGGTCCCAGGGGGACAAGTAGAATCCGAAGCCGAGGCCGGCCTCCCGGCAGGCCGCGGCGACTTCGCCCACGACGTCGCCCCGCCCCCCGCGCCAGGGACTGCTCTTCACGCCGTGGGCGGTTTCGGCCGTAGGCCAGAGGCAGAATCCGTCGTGGTGCTTGGCCGTGAGGATCAGCGTTTTCATTCCGGCCTGCTTGAAGACCCGGACCCATTGGCGGGCATCGAAGTCCGCGGGATTGAACAAGGCCGGATCCTCCGTCCCGTCGCCCCATTCCCGGCCCGTGAAGGTGTTGATCCCGAAATGGATGAAGCCCATGAACTCGCGGGCCTGCCAAGCCCATTGGCGGGGCGAGGGAACGACGGCGGCGGCTTTGCGGATGATGGAATCGATGGATTCACCCGGCTCGATCAGGGCGTAGTTACGGGCCGCGGCGGACGAGAATGAGGAGGATGACGAGAGCGAGGAGGACGACGGCGGCGGCGCCTCCCGCCGCCGGTTCACGCAGGAGGATGGAAACAGGAAAGCCGCGGCGGCGAGCAGGAAATAGGCGGCCGTTTTTCCGGACTTCACGGCCCGATGATATCACAAACAAATCGGTACCTGTTTAACCATTTCC
>JAAZPG010000514.1 GCA_012797375.1 Acidobacteriota bacterium | reverse complement strand
TTTTTCATCCCCTGGACCGGCCGGAGGAACGGGAGACGTTCAATGTCCTCTGCTACGGCCGGATCTACAAGCGCCGCAAGGGCGTTCCCATCGTCATCCGGGCCGTGGAAAGCCTGGCCCGCCGCCATCCGAACCTGAAGCTCGTCTTTTTCGACACCCTGGTTGGAGACGATCGCCGCGATCCCCGTCCCTTGATTAAAACGCGGATTCCCTTTGATTTCCATATGAACCTGCCCCAGGACAAAATGGCCTGGCTTTTCGGACAGGCGGACGTTTTCGCGACGGCCGAACGGCGGGCCGGATGGGCCAACACCGCGGCCGAGGCGATGGCGTGCGGCGTTCCGGTCGTCTGCACGCCCAGCGGAAGCCGCGATTTCGCCGAGGACGGCCGGACGGCCCTCGTCGCCCCGTATCCCCTGGCCGGCCCGATCCGGCGGAGGATCGAGCGCTTGATCGTCGACGGGCCGCTTCGCCGCCGTTTGTCCGAGGCCGGGACCGCCCGGATCGCCGAATTCACTTGGTCCCGGCTGGCCGACCGCCTGATCGAGGTTTTTTCCCGCGGCTGAGCGGACGCCTCCGCTTCACGCGGCCGAGGCCGCGGCCGTCGAAAATCACGGTCGTCCGCGATAGGTCGTTTCCAGGATTTTTTCGGGAATGACATGAAGCGTTATTCTGGACAATAATGAAACCGGGCCGGACCTCTGAGAAACGCGGCCATAAAACAGGACGAAGGGGCGGCGGCCGCGATATACGTAATATATCTTTTAGGCCGGAACTCGAAAAAAGGCCGAAAATTGATATTCCCGGGGGGATTGTGATATTCTGACGCCCTCGATTCTCCATGGCGAAAACGAAATCAAAACACCGTCTGGCGCTCGTCGGAACCGACTCCCTCCGCGGGCAGGAAATCAAGAATATTCTGGCGCAAAAGAAGCTTCCGGCCTTCGATATCGAGCTGTTCGATCCCGACGTCAAGGAAAATTTCAGCAAGCTGACCCAGTTCAAGAAGGAGCCGATGGTCGTCCATAGGCTGGAGCCGGGCGCCCTGGAGGGGAAAGATCTCGTTTTCCTCGCGGCCGACGCCAAAACCTCGAAGGAGATGGGCAAGCTGGCCGAAGCGGGCCGGTTCAAGGCCATCGACCTCAGCGAGACGTTCAACGACCGGGAGGACGTGCCGCTCCTCGTCTCCGGGGTTAACGACGATTCGCTGAAGACCGCGATTCCGCCTCTCCTGGCCAACCCGCATGCCGTGACGATTATCCTGGCCAGTCTGTTTCATCGGATCATCCCGAAATTCGGCCTGAAGCGGGCCGTGTCCTTCGTCCTCCGGCCGGTCTCGGCTTTCGACGATCCGGGCATCCAGGAGCTGGCTAGCCAGAGCGTCGCGTTGTTGAACAGCTCGGTGCCCAAGACGAAGGTCTTCAAGGAACAGATCGCCTTCAACATTCTCTCCCACACCGACGCCCTAGACAGCGACGGCTTTTCCGTCCTCGAGCGTCGGCTGGTGGCGGAAATCCGGCGCGTCCTCGGTCGGCCGGAATTCCCCCTGGTCCTGTCCATCATCCAAGCCCCCGTATTCCACACGTACTCGGTGATGACCTACTTCGAGCTCAAGGACGAGGCCGAAAGCGCGGACATCGAGGGGCTGTTCAAATCCGCTCCCTTCAAGATGACGCCGTTCCGCACCTCCTGCGAAGCCACGCCCTTGAAAGTCTCCGGCAAGGACGAGATTTTTGTCGGGCAGGTCAAGCGGGAACCCGACAATCCCCGAGCGTTCTGGATTTGGCTGGTCGCCGACAATCTGACGCGCGGCGCGGCCCTGAACGCCTTCGACCTGGCCCGGAAAATCCTGGGGGCCGAGACCCGCTAGGCGGGCCGCGATGTTCGAACTCCTCAAGTTGACCGTCCGGGAAAAGAAATGGGTCACCCTGGCCCTGCTCTCCACCCTCGGCGTCGCCTTCTTCACCGCGGTCATGATGAACCTCGTCCAGCCGGTCATCGACGAGATGTTCGGAGCCAATCCATCGGCCTCGGCGGCGGCCGCGGACGGGGCGGCCGCGACCAAGGTTCGGGCCCTGGACTTTCTTTGGAATCTTCTCGGCATCGACCGGGGGGACATCAAGAGCGCCCTGCCGCTGGTCTTGATCATCGTCATCTTCGGCAAAGGCCTGTTCACTTTTCTCTCGTCGTTCTTCATGAAGGCCGTGGGCAACAAGGTTGTCAAGCAGATGCGGGACAAGCTCTATGCCCACATTCTCGGCATGTCGTCCGGTTTTTTCGACCGGGCAACCACCGGGGACCTGATGTCCCGCCTGACGAACGATGTCGACCGGATCCAGCAAGCCGTCGGAACGGCTATGAGCGACATGGTCGAGGAAAGTTTTGTCCTGGCCGGCCTTCTCCTGACCCTGCTGATCAACGACTGGCAGATGGCCCTCGTGGCCTTCGTCATCGCCCCGCTGGCCGCCATTCCCATGGCCGCCTTCAGCCGCCAGCTTAAGAAGCAGGGGCGGAAAAGCCAGCTCAAGATGGCGGACATCTACAACCTGATCCACGAGACCGTGACCGGAAACCGGATCGTCAAGGCCTTCACGATGGAGGGCTTCGAGCTCCGGAAATTCCTCAAGTCCTCCTGGCGGTATTACCGCATCAACTTGAAGCTGGCCTGGATCTCGTCCCTGTCCTCGCCGTTCATGGAATTCATCGGCGGCCTGGTCGGGGCCTTCATCCTGGTCGTCGGAGCCGACCGGATCGCCAAAAACCAGATCAGCCCGGGCGATTTCGGAGTGTTCGTTTCGACCATTTTTTACATGTTCACGCCGATCAAGCGGTTGAGCCGGGCCAACAACGTCGTCCAACAGGCCGTGGCCTGCTATGACCGCGTCCAGGAGGTCCTTAACACGCCCCAGGAAATCGAGGACCGGCCGGAAGCCTACCCGTTGCCGCCAGTCCAGGGGCGGGTGAAGTTCGACCGGGTCGGCTTCGCCTACTTGACCGATCGGCCGGTCCTTTTCGACGTCAGCTTCGAAACCAAGCCGCGGGAGACTATCGCCCTGGTCGGTTTGAGCGGGGCCGGGAAGACGACGATCGTCAACCTCATCGGCCGCTTCTACGAAGCCACCTCCGGGACGATCACGATCGACGGAAACAATGTCCGGGACGTCACCCTGGCTTCCCTCCGGTCGCAGATCGGCTTAGTGACCCAGGAGATCGTCTTGTTCAACGATACGGTCCGGGCCAACATCGCTTACGGCCTCGACGACGTTCCCCTGGAAAAAATCATCGCCTCGGCGACGGCCGCGGAATGCCACGAATTCATCTCCGAGCTTCCCCAAGGCTATGACACGTTGATCGGCGAGCGCGGCGGCATTCTCTCCGTCGGCCAGCGCCAGCGGCTGGCCCTGGCCCGGGCCCTGCTCAAGGATCCGCCGATCCTGATCCTGGACGAGGCGACCTCGGCCCTGGATTCGGAGTCCGAGCGGTTGATTCAGCAGGCCTTGACCCGTATCATGAAAGACCGGACGACGTTCGTCATCGCCCATCGGCTGTCCACGATCCGGAACGCCGACGCCATCCTGGTCATCGACGGCGGCCGGATCGTCGAGAGCGGGACCCACGAAGAGCTGATCCGCAAGCCGCGCGGCATTTACCGGAAGCTGCATGATCTGCAGTTCCCGGAGGAGGAAAACGGAGGATGATTCAAAGCATGACCGGGTTCGCCGAGAAGAGCTTCTCGACCCGGACCCTGCGCGTCAAGATCTGCCTGAAAAGCCTCAATCACCGCTTTTTCGACTGGTCCTACAAGGGCGCCCCGATCGGGGAGCTCGAAAACCGTCTCCGGGAGATCTGCCAGGAACGAATCCATCGCGGCCGGATCGAGGCGATGATCGACATGGCCTTTCCCGATCCCGCCAGCTGGGACGTTGTCATCAACGAGGGATTGCTCAAGAAAATCCTGGCGGCCTTCGACCGGGTCGCCGTTCGGTCGGGCCATGAGCTGACCTTCGGGCTGGACAGTCTCTTCCGGATTCCCCAGCTGGTCGAGCTCCGAAGAAAGGATTTCACCCCGGCCGAGACCGAGTGGATCGCCGCCGGCTTCAAGAAAACCCTGGACGAGCTTCTCAAGTCCCGCCGGGCCGAGGGACGGAAAATCGCCGCGGCCCTCCAAACTCACTTGCGGGCCATCGCCGTCTCGGTCGGCCGGGTGGCGGTTTTGATCAAGAAACAGCCCCGGACTCTTCAAAAGAAGCTCCGGGCCCGCTTGGCCGAGGCCAACGGGGCTGGCCCGAATTCCAAGGAGCGGATGGCCGAGGAAGTGGCCTACTTGTCCCAGCGCTATGACGTCGCCGAGGAAATCGCCCGCCTCAAGCACCACTTGGAGGCCGCCCGCGAGCTGCTGTCCGTCAAGAACAGGGCGCCGGCCGGAAAGATGCTCGATTTCCTGGCCCAGGAATTCACCCGGGAAGCCAACACCTTGAATTCCAAATCCCAGGAAATCGGCGTCACTCGGGAGGGACTGCTCATCAAGGGAGAGGTCGAGAGCATCCGCCAGCAGGTTCAAAACATCGAATGAGGAGGATGACGTGTTATTTGTCGTGACGGGGCCGTCGGGTTGCGGGAAGTCGACGATTCTCGCCCAGCTTGTCAAGGATGTGCGCAGCATCAGTTTTTCGGTGTCCCACACGACCCGTCCCCGCCGCCCGTCGGAGGCGGAGGGGCGGCAGTATTACTTCGTCTCGGAGATGGAGTTCAAGCGGATGATCAAAAAGGACATGTTCCTGGAGTGGGCTGAGGTTCACGGGCATTGCTACGGAACCTCGAAACGGGAGATCGCCGCCCGGGTGAAGGAGGGCGACGTGATTCTCGATGTCGATGTCCAGGGAGCGCGGTCGATCCGGACGCTCCGCAAGGACGCGACCTTCGTTTTTGTTCTTCCACCCCGGGCGGCCGACTTGCGGAAGCGGCTCCTCGACCGGGGCGAGGACGACAACGCCTCGATCCGACGCCGGCTGAACAACGCCAAGCGGGAGATCCGCGAGGCCTCGTCGTTCGATTACGTGATCGTCAACGACCGGCTGAACCGGGCCGTCCTGGAGCTCGAGGCGATCGTGCTCGCGGCCCGGTGCCGGGCCGAGAGCCAGGCCGCGAAAATCCGGGCCGTCCTGAGATCCTTCCCGGCCGCGAAAAAGTGAGGCGTCATGGCTAAAATCGCGCTGGGTGTCGCGTCATCGATCAGCATTTATAAGGCTTGCGAAATCCTCCGCGGATTCCAAAAGGAAGGCCACGATGTCCAGGTCATCGAAACCCGGAACGCCGCGGCCTTGATCCCGCCGGCTTTATTCGACGCCTTGTCCGGCCGCCGGACGATCGTCGAGCTGTTCGACGACCGGCAGCCCTGGTCCGTCGCCCACGTCGCCCTGGCCAAGGAGATCGCCCTGTTCGTCGTCGCTCCGGCCACGGCCAACATCCTGGCCAAGTTCGCCTGCGGCTTGGCCGACGATTTCCTGTCCACGTTTTACTTGGCCGTCCGAACGCCGGTCCTCATCGCCCCGGCCATGAACGAGGCGATGTGGATCCACCCGCAGACGCAGGATAATGTTCGGCGGCTCCGGGAGCGGGGCGTCGAGTTCGTCGAACCGGCCGGGGGGTACCTGGCTTGCGGCGACGAAGGGCAAGGCCGCTTGGCTGATCCCCAACGGATCATCGCCCGGGGGCTGGACCTTCTCTGCCGGGGGACCGGCCTCCGGGGAAAAAAAGTCCTGGTGACGGCTGGACCGACCCGTGAGGCGATGGATCCCGTCCGCTACCTGTCCAACCGGTCTTCGGGAAAAATGGGCTTCGAAGTCGCCCGGGAAGCCCTCCGTCGCGGGGCCGACGTCGTGTTGATCGCCGGTCCCGTCGCGATCGCGCCGCCCTCGGGACTCGAGGTCGTTCCGGTGACATCGGCGGCCGAGATGAAGGAAGCCGTCGACAAGCATTTTTCCGGCGCCGACGTCACGGTGATGGCCGCGGCCGTCGCCGATTTCATGTTCCGCGCCCCGGCCGTCCGGAAGGTCAAGAAAGAAACCCTCCCGGCCGGATTGGAGATCGTCCGCACGCCCGACATCCTCAAGGAGCTGGGCGGGCGGAAGCGCCCCGGCCAGATTCTTGTCGGTTTCGCCGCTGAAACGAACGCGGTCGAGGCCGCCGCCCGGAAAAAGCTCCGGGAGAAGAATCTCGACCTGATCGTCGCCAACGACGTCTCCCGGGAGGGAACCGGCTTCGAGGCCGACGTCAACCAAGCCGTTCTGATCGACCGGCGGGGGAAATCGCGGAAGACGGACATCTTGAGCAAGCGGGCCCTGGCCGCGGTGATCTGGGACGCTGTCGAGGGACTTCGTGAAAAGAAAAAGTGACGCCTTGTCGGCCTTGGCCGACCGCGTCCGATTTTTCGAGGAAATAGGAGCCGGGTTCCTTTTCCGGTCCGAGGAGCCGCGTCCGGAAGCCGGCGCGGCAGGGAAGACGATCGTTGCCGGCTCCCCGCGGCCGGCCGCCCGCCCCGCGGAATCCGGTCTCGACTTGCCCCGCGTCGACCGGACGCTCGACGACGTCTCCGCCGAGATCCGGGCCTGCCGGAAATGCTCCCTGGCCGCCGGGCGGACGAAAGCCGTGCCGGGCGAAGGCAATCCGAAATCGCCGCTGATGTTTGTCGGGGAAGGGCCGGGGCACGACGAGGACGTCCAGGGGCGGCCGTTCGTCGGCCGGGCCGGCCAGCTGCTGACCAAGATCATCGCGGCCATGGGGTATGAAAGGTCCGAGGTCTTCATCGCCAACGTCGTCAAATGCCGGCCGCCCGAAAACCGGGTCCCTCACCGCGAGGAGGCCGAGGCCTGCGCGCCGTTCCTCATCGAGCAGATCTCCATCCTCCGTCCCCGGGTCATCGTCGCCCTGGGAAAAACCGCCGTCGATTTTTTCGTGCCGAACGTCAAGGCCATGGGCGCGGTCCGGGGCGTATTCCAGGAATGGCACGGCCTTCCCGTCATGCCCACCTTCCATCCGTCCTACCTCGTCCGCAACGAGGGGAACCGGGAGATCAAACGGATGGTCTGGAATGACATGCAGAAGGTGATGGCTTTCCTTGGCGGAAAATGACCCTGTTCGTCGACGTCGCGTTTCCGCGGCCTCTCCTCCGCAGCTATACTTACGCGATCCCTGCGGCCTTGTCCGGAAGGGTTCGGCCGGGCGTCCGGGTGCGGGCTTCGCTCGGCCGGCAGACCGCCGTCGGCGTCGCCGTACGCGTTCACGACGAGCCTCCCGCCGGCGAAGCGGCGGTCAAGGAGATCGCCGCCGTCCTGGACGAAGCGCCGGCCCTTCCGCTTCCCATTCTCGCGTTCACCCGGAAGCTGGCCGCCGAACAGGCCGCCGGGTGGGGTGCCCTCCTTGGGCTGGCCCTGCCGCCGGACCCCGCCCCGCCGCTCAAGCGGCGGGCGGGCGAAAAAGGGCGCGTGGAGGTCGAACAGCTCGAGCTCGACCTTGAGTCGACCGCGGCCGTCGCCGCGGCCGCCGCGGAGATCGGACGCCGAATCGGGGCCGGCGAACGGGCCGAGTTCCTGGCCTGGGGGGGGCGGGGAGCCGGCCGGGCGATGATCATCGAGGGCGTCCGCCGGGCTCTCGATCATTCCTGCAATGTCCTCGTTTTGCTGCCCGACATCGCCCGGGCGGGGGATCTGCGCTCCCGTTTTCAAGCGGCCCTGGGGACGGCGCCCGCGCTTCTCCACGGACAGATGACGCCGAGGGCCCAAAGAGCCGAGTGGGAGAGGGTGGAACGGGGGGACGCCCGGGTCATCCTCGGATCGCGGGCGGCCTTGTTCAAACCATG
>JAAZPG010000513.1 GCA_012797375.1 Acidobacteriota bacterium | reverse complement strand
GGGGGAAGGAATGCCGAAGAGGGGACTCGAACCCCTACGAGCGGTTAAATGCTCACTAGCCCCTCAAGCTAGCGTGTCTGCCAATTCCACCACTTCGGCGCATGTGCGGGGCGGTTATTGTTTCGGAACTTCGGTCGCCGGCGTTTGCTGTCCGGGCGTTTTCTCCGCCGGGGCCGCCGCCGGCGCTTCCGTCTTGGCCGGGGCGGTCACGCCCTTGACGGCCGAGGGAGCTTCGCGTCCGGAGAAAATCCAGAGACCCAGCGACGTGAGCATGAAAACGACCGCGCAAATCGTCGTGATCTTCGACATGAGGCTCTGCGTGCTCCGCGGCCCGAACGCGGTCTGGCTTCCGCCGCCGCCGAACGCGCCGGCCAGGTCGGCCGCCTTCCCGGATTGGAGAAGGATGGCCACGATCAGGACGAGGCACACAATCACATGGACAATCGTCAATAAAGCCGTCACGTTAATTCACTTCCTTGTAAGCCCGGATCGATTCCTTGACGATCTCCCCGAACGAAGCCGCCTCCAGCGAGGCGCCTCCGACGAGAAACCCGTCGATGTCCGGTTTCCGTAAAAGTTCGCGGGCGTTGGCCGGTTTCACCGACCCGCCGTAAAGAATTATAACATACCCGGAAGCCGCTTTTCCAATTTTTTCTGCGAGCCGGCCGCGGACGGCCCGGTGGACTTCCTGGGCCTGTTCGGGGGTGGCCGTCCGGCCCGTTCCGATGGCCCAAACCGGCTCGTAGGCGAAAATCAGCCCCCCGATCGTCTCCTCCTCGAGTCCCGCCAATCCGCCGTCCAATTGGAGCCGGATGACGTCCAGGGTCCGCCCCTTGTCCCGCTCGGCCAGGGTTTCGCCGATGCAGACGATCGGCCGCAGGCTGGACCGTACGGCCGCGGCGATCCGTTTCTGGACCGTCTCGTCCGTCTCGCCGAAGTACCGGCGCCGCTCCGAGTGGCCGATGATGACGTATCGGCAGCCGGCGTCGGCCAGCATCGGCCCCGAGATTTCGCCCGTATAGGCGCCGGCGTCCTCCCAGTGGAGGCTCTGGCCGCCCAGATGAACGGCGATCCCGGCGGCCCGGCGGGCGGCCTCGGCCAGGGCTGTATACGGCGGGCAGACCACAACGTCCGCTTCCTCCGTTCCGGCCAGGGAAGCCCAGGCCTCGAACCAGGCGCGCGTCTCGCCGGCGGTCATGTTCATCTTCCAGTTGGCCGCGACGAACGGACGCTTTTTCATCGCCGCGTCTTCATCCTTCCAGGGCGTCGAGGCCCGGAAGCGTTCCCTTGGCGATGAATTCGAGGCTCGCTCCGCCGCCCGTGGAGATGTGGCCGATCCGGTCGCCGACGCCGGCCTTGGCCACGGCCGCGATCGAATCGCCGCCGCCGATGATCGAAACCGCCGGGGAGGCGGCCACGGCCTGGGCGATCTGCATTGTTCCCTCGGCGAAAGCCGGATTTTCGAAAACGCCGAGCGGACCGTTCCAAAAGACGGTCTTGGCCCGGCCGATGATCGCCGAGTAGGTCGCGATGGTTTTGGGGCCGATGTCGACGCCCAGGAGGACGTCGGGGAAGGGATATTCGCCCGTCATCCGGTCGATGACGCCGGAATCGATCGAGGGCGCCAGGGCGTGGTCGGACGGAAGGCGGAGACGGACGCCGCGATCGGCGGCCTTTTTCATGATCCCGAGGGCGAGATCGAACTTATCGGGCTCGACCAGCGATTTCCCGACGCCCTTGCCCTGGGCGGCGAGAAACGTGTAGGCCATCGCCCCGCCGATCAGGATGTCGTCGGCCTTGTCGAGCAGGGATTCGATGACCGGGATTTTGTCCTCCGTCTTCGCCCCGCCCAGAACGGCCGTGAAGGGCTTGACCGGATGAAGGACCTTGCCGAGGAATTCGACTTCCTTTTTCAACAGGTAGCCGGCGGCTTTCACCGGGACGAGCCCGGCGACCCCGACGACCGAGGCATGGGCCCGGTGGCTCGAGCCGAACGCGTCGTTGACGTACGCGTCGGAGTTGGCCGCCAGCTGGCGCGCGAACCCCTCGTCGTTCTTCTCCTCCTCCGGGTGGAACCGGAGGTTCTCGAGCAG
>JAAZPG010000512.1 GCA_012797375.1 Acidobacteriota bacterium | reverse complement strand
CGGGCGGTCGGCCAGCTCGCCGACCCGGCGGCCGACGCCGGGCGTCAGGATTTTGCCGCAGACGGGGCAGGGATTCATCCGCTTCGGCGATTCCTCCGGACGGAGGACGACCCCGCATTTCCGGTGACCGTCGGCGTAATACTTCCCTTCCTCCGGGAAAAGCTCGACGGTATAGAGGAACCGGCGCGGGTCGCCGCCGCGAATCGCCTCCGCCAGGCCCGCGTAACTGAATTCCGTCTCAAAGGCGTTGGCTTCGCGGCCGAGCTTGGCCGGGGAATGGGCGTCGGAATTGGATACGGCCGTGAACCGGTCCAGGGCGGAGACGCGGCGGATCATCCGCGGATCGGCCGAAAGGCCCGTCTCGAGGGCGGCGATGAACGGGGTCATGTCGCCGAAGCATTCCTCGACGGAATCGAAGCCCGATCGGGAGCCGAAAAGCGAAAACCAGGGCGTCCAGACGTGGGCGGGAATGACGAGACATCCGGGATCGACGTCGGCTACGATCCGGCAGAAGGAAGCGGCATCAAGCCCGAGGATGGGCCGGCCGTTGGACCGGATATTCCCGATCCGGCCCAGGCGCCGGTTGAGGCGTTCAACCGCCGCGAGACCGGGGGCGAGCACAATGAGATGGATTTTTCGGACCCGGCCGCCCTGGGAATAAATGAAGCTCAATTCCGCGGAGAGGATGAAGTGGACGTCGCCGGGTGCCGGCCTGAAGCCGTCGGGAAGGCCGCCGGCCGGCGGCTTTGCTTTTTTCAGCCGGAAAAAGCCGTTTCCGGCGGGCTCGAGCTCCCGCCGGATCCGGCGGCTCCATTCCGGGTGGGTGAAGTCCCCCGTCCCAACGAGGGCGAGGCCCTTGATTTTCGCCCAGGCGGCCAGGGTGTCGAAGGTCATGTCCCCGGAGGTGGCCAGGGAAAACGGTGAATGAACGTGCAGATCGGCGAGGAAACGCATGCCGCCGTCCAGTGTAAAAAACAAGCCGGCCGATGGCAAGGGCGGCCGGCCCGGATTTTTTTCGCCCCGAATCGCGCCGGAACGGATTATTCGACCGTGAACTCGATTTTTTCCTCGCCTTTGAGGCCGGACATCTTGTCGAGCATCCGAATGATCAGGACATAGCGACCGCGGGAGAGATCCTCCTTCTTGTATTCCACCTTGTCGCCCGTCCGGACTTCAAACGTTTGTTTGAGGGGAAGAGGCAGGCTGATCAGCGGCGATTGGAACGTTTGGGTGTCGAAGCGGAGGGCCGTTTCGATGAGCGAAGCCTTGGCGATGACGTCGCCGGCCGCATTTTTGAAATCGACCGTCGCATTTTCGATGAGCGGATCGTCTTTCTGAACGAGACGGAATGAGGCCGTCCCGGCCGGGCTGAGCGGTTCGGGCTCGATCCGGCAGCCGGCGTGGCTGATGTATTTATTTTCCCGGTCGAAGAAATTGACGACGGCTTCGACGCCGGACAGGGCTTCCCCGGTCATGTTCTTCAATTCGCCCTTCGCTTCGATCGAGCCGCCCTCGGGCGTTCTCTCCCAACTCCAGTCCTTTAAGAAAAGCGGCGTTTTAGCCCCGTCGATATCGGATTCGCGGGTCAGTTTGTCCACTTGAAAGTCGACTTGGAGATTGCACTTACCGGCGTCGTCGGGACGCACCCCGAAAACATAAAAGAAGAAATCGAGCGGTTGACCGACCTTGATGGTCTTCGACAGGCAGGGGGTGATCCGGGCGACGGACCAAGCTAAAAGCCCCCGGTGAATGACGGGCGGCGGCTCGGGCGACTCAACCCGCTCGAAGTTTTTCATCACGAGAATGGTGGATGTATCCAGCCGGTCGGTGAATCCGGCCGGATCGGGGATCGAAAATCGGCTATACTGGATGCCTACCCGGGCGCCATCGGCCGAGACAAGGGCCGTCGCGGCCAGGTAATCCCCCGCCAGAAGCGGATAGCCGAACGCGTACCAGTCGGAGGCCTCGGGATCGTATCCGTCCGGGTCGACTTCGAAAGCCGCCGGTATGTCGTTTTCGTTGACGATTTTGCCGGCCCGGCCGTTTTCGATGAGGTAGAGCCGGACATAGACATGGCCCTCGGCCTGGAGCTTGGGAGTTCCCGGGAGCGGGGCGTATCCCAGATCCGCGTTCTTGATGTTCATCACGAGATAGGCATAGACGGCCTGCTGCGGGCCGGGCATGATGATCGGTTCCCTGAACGTGAAGGGGATGTCCGTTCGAGTCGGCTGGCTCTCGGCCAGGCCGGCTTCCATCGCCTTTCTTATGTCCTTGGGAATGACGTCCTTGGCGGCGATTCCGGACGCGGCGGCGAGGCCGAACAGGAGACCGGCGCAGAGAACAGCAGCGATATGTTTTTTCATCGGGATCGTTTCTCCTCTGAAGGAATTTATCATTTGTCTTCCTAATTTTATCTGCAATGTTCATGCCAAGCGGAATTCCAGAGATCGCTTCACCGCCGGCTGCGTTAGGCGTTTCCTATTGTAAATATTCGTTACATCGCCGGACGGCCGGAGATCTCTGGGAGGAAACCCGCCGGACCGGCAAATATATCAGGATTCCGGATGCGGATGCAAATCCGCGCATTGAATCATCTCATGCGCAGACGAAATCCCTGAAAGAGAGGACGGCTGCTGAAGGAGATGGATAAAGGATCGCGGCCACAGCACCGCCGGCCTGAATGGGCCGATTATTTTCTTCGATAGGCATGGACGGCGCGTTGATGATCCCTCAATGTCCGGCTGAAGACATGGCCGCTTTCGCGGTCGGCGACGAAAAAAAGATAATCCGCCGCGGCCGGGGCCAAGGCGGCCTCGATGGAGGCTTCGCCCGGATTGCAGATCGGGCCCGGCGGCAGGCCGGCATACCGGTAGGTGTTGTAGGGAGAATCGAACTGCAAGTCCTTCTTCAGCAGCCGCCCGTTGTACTTCCCCTCGCGCTTAAGGGCGTAAATGACCGTCGGATCGCATTCAAGCTTCATCCCGATCCGGAGGCGGTTATGAAAGACGGCCGAGACCAGCGGCTTTTCCTCGGGCCGGCCGGTTTCTTTTTCGATCAGCGAAGCCAGGATGACGACTTGTCGCGGAGTCATCCCGATCTCCGCCGCCCGGATCCTCTCTTCCGGTCCGAAGACGTTTTTGAATTGAGCGACCATGCTCGAAAGAATTTCGGCGGCGGCCGCACCTTTGGGGAAGTGATAGGTTTCCGGGAAGAGGTATCCTTCCAGATCGGCCGCGCCCGGGTCAAGCAGGGCGATTTCGGCGGTGTTCCGGAACCCCGCTTCGAAGGCGTCCCTGGCGCCGAACGAGGCGGCGAGAAAGACATCGAACGTTTCGCCGGCGGTGAGCCCTTCGGCCACGGTGACCGGATGAAGATAGAGTTTTCCCCGCAGGAGGGTTACCAGCGTCTCCTTCGTCCCCCGGCCGGCCGGGAGGGCGAATTCGCCCGCCTTGATGGTCTCCTTCCCATGATGCAACCGGTAGAGGACGACGAAGGGCTCGGATTTCCGGATCAGGCCCCGGGCCTCCAGCGATCGGGCGACGGAGCGGACGCTCTGTCCCGGAACGATCTCGAAGAGGACGGTCTCCCGTCCGGCGCCGTCCGGCGGCCGGCTTTCCCAGGCGAGCCAGGCGCTTCCGCCGAGAACTCCGATCATCCCCGCGACGAGGACGATCTCAAGCCACAGGCGAATCCGGCGCATCGTTGGCCTGTCCGTCGAGAAACGCCTGGAGGATGAGGACGGCGGCGATCTGGTTGACGACGGATCGCCGTTTTTCGATCCGGACGCTCTGGGCCTGCATGATCCCGGTGGCCTGGCGGGTCGTCAAGCGCTCGTCCCAGAGGACGACCGGACAACCGGTGTTCTGCTCAAGCCAGCGGGCGAAGACCTGGGTTTTTTCGGCCCGGGTACCGGAGGTGCCGTCCATCCGAAGAGGCAGACCGAGGACGATCCGCTCGATCCCGTGGGTTTGGACAAGACCGCGGAAGAAGGCGGCGTTCTCGGCTTTTTTATCCTTGAGGGTGTAGGTTTCCAAGGGCTGGGCGATCATCCCGAGGGGGTCGCTCAGGGCCAGGCCGATATGCCGGTCGCCGTAGTCGACGCCGAGAATCCTCATCGGGAATCGTAGTCCAGACAGCGTTTCTTGCGGCGGTGCCGTTCGAGGGCCAGGCCGATGAGCCGGTCGGCCAAGGCCCGGAACGGAAGGCCGGAGGCGGCCCAAAGCCGGGGATACATGCTGATCGCCGTGAAACCGGGAATCGTGTTGATCTCGTTGACGTAGAGCCGCTGGGATTTCTTGTCCCGGAAAAAGTCCACCCGGGCCATGCCGGAGCATTCGCAGGCTTGGAACGCGGCCACGGCCAGCCGCCGGGCCCGGGCGGCGACGGCCTCGGGCAGGACGGCCGGGATCACGAACCGGGTTTCGTTCTCGAGATATTTTTCGACGTAGTTGTAAAACTCGTTTTTGGGGCCGGGGATGATCTCGGCCAGGAGGGAGGCTTCGGGATTGTCGTTGCCCAGGACCGCGCACTCGAATTCCCGGCAGTCGAGCCCCTGCTCGACCAGGATCTTCCGGTCGTAGCGGAAGGCCTCGTCCATGGCCGGGACCAACTCCTCCCAGCTTTTCACCTTGGTGATGCCGACGCTCGAGCCGAGATTGGCCGGCTTGACGAACAGCGGCGGCTTCAATCCGGCCCGGATCCGCCGGACGACGGCCGCGGGCGAGCGGGCGGCCTCCGGCTCCGTGACGACTTCAAGCGGAACGACGGGAATCCCCCGGGACCGGAACAATTCCTTCATAACCCCCTTATCCATCCCCATGGACGAGCCGAGCGTCCCGGATCCGACGAAAGGAACATCGGCCAGCTCGAGGAGCCCCTGGATCGTTCCATCCTCCCCTCCCGGCCCGTGGAGGACCGGCCAGTAAACGTCGGCCCGCAGCGGCTTCGCCCGCCCGCTCCTGTCCCAAGGGAGAAAGGAATGAAACGGCCCGCGGTTGAGCCGGGAAGCGGACAGGTGGGGGGAGGAGACTTCGCTCCAGAGCCCGTTTTTGTCGATAAAGATGCAGCGGCGCCGGTAGCGGGAGCGGGCGAGGTTGTCAAAGACGTTCCGGGCGGACGTGATCGAAACCTCGTGTTCCGCGGAACGTCCGCCGAAGAAGAGGGCGACGGTTAAGGGAGATTTCATGGGCAGTCCGCCCCCATCTTAAAAAAAAGCGAGGCGTTTGTCTACGAGGCGGGATTCAGAGGGTGTTCTTGAATGAGCGGCTCGGATTGAACTTGATTCTCTTTTTTTGGGGAATCTGGATCGTCGTCCCGGTTTTCGGGTTCCGTCCCTTGCGGGCTTCGCGGACCTTGACCTCGAAGCTCCCAAAACCGGAAAGATTGATCTTTTTCCCCTCTTTCAGAGAATCCCGCATCCCTCGGAGGAGTGAAGCAAATGCTTTCTGAGCCTGGGCCAGGGTGATCCCCCCGTCGCGGGACATCCGGGCCAAGATTTCCTTCTTGCCCATAGGGGCACCTCCTCTCTTGCTTTCCGTTGATTGAATCATACGCACGGAAATGCCGGATTGTCAAGCGATTCCGAAAGTCCGCCGGGGCGCGTTGACAGCCCCAAAAGCCGCCGTTATAATGAAGATAAGTTGACAGGGGCGCGAGCCCGGAAAGGTCGGATCATGATGCGATTTCATCGATTCACGGCGGCGGCCGCGGTTGGAATTTTTATCGGGGGGATCGCCGGACCCGGGCTTGGGCCGGCCCAGGACGTCCTCGAGAAAAACGCGGCGGTCCCCAAGCTGATCAGTCCGGTGGATTTGGATTGTTCCCCCTTTATCATGGAAACGGCCCCGCAGCTCCGGATCTCTGTTCCCCTCCAGGGCGGCGAGCGGACGCTGCTGGCCGACGGGGATCAATTCCTCGTCGATCCGGTTCCCGGCGTTGAATCCTTCGCCGAGGGATCCCTATGGTCCATTCTGGAGTGGGGACCGAAAGTCCGGGGAGAAAGAACCTCCGGCCCGCTCGGAAACGCCGTCTTCCTGCGCGGCCGGGCGCGGGTTCTTCGGATGGAGGCCGGTCGGGCGGTGATGGAAGTCGTCAAGTCCTGCGGAGCGGTCACGACCGGATTGCTCCTCGTTCCCTACATCAAGGGGGACATCCTGACGGGAGCGGAATCGAGCTACGACATTCCCTTCCGGGAGGAGGGCGTTCCGGCCGGCCGGGTCGTCTTCATCGAAAGCGGCTGGTCGGATATCGTCGCTCGGGGACACTGGGTGCTGGTCGACATCGGAACGGACCAGGGACTCGCTCCCGGCAGGCAGATGACGTTCTACCGGGAGGAAGCGGATAAAACGCCGCGGCCGATCGGCAACTCCGTCGTCGTTTGGACGGGGCCCCGGTGGGCGACGCTCAAGATCCTCAATTCCAAGGATTCGATCCTGAGCGGCGATCTCGTCCAGCCGAAGCCCGATTGACAGGTTTTCGAGTTTCTGTTAGTTTATCGCCGTGTTGCCCGGCTTTTCCTCGCCGGGAAACCGACGTTGCGCGGGCGTAGTTCAGTGGTAGAACGTCTGCTTGCCATGCAGAAGGCCGTGGGTTCAAGTCCCATCGCCCGCTCCATCCGCCGTTACCGGGCCTCGTGACAACGGCGCGGTACCCAAGTGGCAAGGGAGAGGTCTGCAAAACCTCGATTCGCCGGTTCGAATCCGGCCCGCGCCTTTCTTTCCCGCTCCTTTTCCATTGACACCATCTGCCGATCTGCATATGATGGATTCCGCGATCTGAACGGAAAGGAGGAGTCATGAACCTGATGGCACGAGTGCAAGGCATTTGTCTTAAACCCAAGGAGGAGTGGATTAAAATTCAGGGCGAATCGACGCCCGTCAAAACCCTCTTCCTGCAATATGTCATCCCCCTGGCCGCGATTCCCGCCGCAGCCCAGTTTATCGGTTACGGCCTGATCGGAGTCCGAGTGCCCTTTTTCGGGAATCTCCGCCTTCCGTTCGGGACGGCGATCGTCCGGGCTCTCCTGACGTTTGTTCTGACCGCGGCGGCTGCGTATGTG
>JAAZPG010000511.1 GCA_012797375.1 Acidobacteriota bacterium | reverse complement strand
GGAAATCAGGGCATTCCTCCGGGCGCTCGGGATAACACGTGCCGGTGATTTGGAGCCGGGGGTGGCGCCCCGCCTTTTCCTCCGCCTCGAGACGGGTGATGAGATGGCGGCCGACGAAACCCGTCGCTCCGGTGATGAGAACGCGGAGGGTTTTCCGAGGTCGCGGCGAAGCGGCGGACGTCATGATGTTTCCCGGATCGAGGAAAGAGCTCAGAGGGCGGACCGCCAGTATTCGAGGAGATCCCGCAGAGTCGTCTCGAAGGTGATTTTCGGAGACCAGCCGGTGGCCGCCTTGAACTTGGAGACGTCGGCGCACAAGATCTGGACATCGGACGGGCGCAGGCGGTCCGGATCTATCCGGACCTCGACTTTCGCCGGGCTGAGAGCGAGCAGCCGGTCGAGCAAGTCCTTCATCGAGACGGCGTTCCCCGTGCCGATGTTGTAGACCTCGCCGGACGCGCCTTTCTCCAAGGCCAGCCAGTACCCGCGCACCGTGTCCCGCACGTCGGTGAAATCGCGCTTGGCCTCGAGGTTGCCGACGTGGATGACCGGAGGGACGAGGCCCTTCTCGATCATCACGATCTGGCGGGCGAAATTGGAGGTGACGAACACCTCGCCGCGGCGGGGTCCGGTATGGTTGAAGCCGCGCGTCCGGACGACGCGGAGTCGGTAGCTTTGCCAGTACTGAAAGCCCAAGAGGTCCTGGGCGACCTTGCTGACCGCGTACGGGCTGAGCGGCCGGAGCGGATTGGTTTCCTTCATCGGGACTTCATCGGGGTGGACCAGCCCGTATTCCTCGCTCGAGCCGGCGATCTGGATCCGGGGATCGAGCTTCTCGGCCATGACCGCCTCGAACAGGTTGATCTGCCCGACGGCGTTGATCATGAACGTCTCGGCCGGAAGCTTCCAGGAGGCCGGGACGAAGCTCTGGGCGGCCAGGTGGAAGATCCGGTCCGGGCGGGCGGCGGCCAACGCTTTCCGCAGGGAGCTCATGTCCTTGAGGTCGGCTTCATAAAGGGTGATTTTCCCCGTATGGAGGAGCGGGGCGATGTTCTCCATCCGGCTCCGCCAGCGGACGAGGCCGTGGACCTTGACGCCGGGATGATGGGCCAGGATGTACTCGGCCAAGTGGCTGCCCGCGAAACCGGTGATTCCCGTGATCAGAATGTTCATGTGATGTTCAACTCCATCTGGCCGGAAGACGCCTTCCGGCGCTGGTCTTCGATCGATTGAAGCATTTCGGGGGTGACGTCCCCCGTGATGTAATTTCCGTCAAAACAGGCCGCGCAGAACCGGCCGAGGTTCGGATTTTCCATCCGAATGGCCTTGACCAGGTTCTCCTGCGTTTGATAGATGACCCGGTCCGCCCCGATCCGGAGGGCGACCTCCTCCTCGTTGCGGTCGCGGGCGACGAACTCCTTCCGGGTCTGCATGTCGACGCCGTAGACGCAGGGATAGCGAAGCGGCGGGGAGCAGGAGGCGAAATAGACGTTCCGGGCTCCGCAGTCCCGGACAAGACCGACGATGGCCCGGGCGGTGTTGCCCCGGACAATGCTGTCGTCGACCAATAGGACGTTGCGGTCCTTGAATTCCGCGGCGATCGGATTGAGCTTGAACCGAACCATGTTCTGCCGATCGTTGACGGCGGGCATGATGAACGTCCGGCCGATGTAGCGGTTCTTCACCAGGGCCTCGCGGTATTTCAGGTTGAGCTTTCGGGCGATCTCGATGGCCGCGTCCCGGGCCGAGTCGGGGATCGGGACGACGATGTCGATCGGCAGCCCGGCTTTGCGGATCTCCTCGGCCAGGAGCTCGCCGAGGTGGACGCGGGCCCGGTAAACATTGACGCCGTCGATGATCGAATCGGGCCGGGCGAAGTAAACCCATTCGAACAAGCAGGGCGAATGGGGCTTGTCCCAGATCCGCTTCATGTGGATTTCCCGGTTGTGATCGAAGAAGATCGCCGAGCCGGGAGGAATATCGCGGATGTCGCTGAAATTCATGATGTTGAGAGACACGCTCTCCGAGGCGATCGCGTAGGACGGGACGACGCCGTCGCGGCGCTGGCCCCAGGACAGCGGCTTGATCCCGAAGGGATCGCGGAAGGCCGCCATCCCCTGGCCGGCGATGTAGGCGACGACGGAGTAGCCGCCGATGACCTGTCGAAAGACGGACTCGACGGCCCGAAAGACGATCTCAGGGGTCAAGGAATCGGGATTCTGGGCTTCCAGGGCGACGGCGAACACGTTCAGGATGCTCTCGACGTCATTGTCCGAATTGAGGAGGCGATGGTGCCTCTCGGCAAGGTGCTTTTTAAGGGCGACGTAATTCACGACGTTGCCGTTATGGGCCATCATGAGGCCGAAGGGGGCGTTCAGCTGGAAGGGTTGGGCGTCCTCGCCCCGGCCGCCGCCGATCGTCGGGTAGCGGGTGTGGCCGATTCCGATGGCCCCGGTCAGCCGCTCGGCGTGGGCGGCTTTGAAGATGTCGCGGACCAGCCCGTTGCCCTTCTTGGTGTGAAAACGGCCGTCATAGGTGATGATCCCGGCCGCGTCCTGGCCCCGGTGCTGGATCGCCAGCAATCCCTGGTAAAGGTCCCGGAAGACCTGTCCGTTGGCCCAGATACCGATAACGCCGCACATGGATCGACCTGCCTGGAATTATATCAAATCCGCCGACTTATTTCCGGTCTTTATAATAGCTCTCGTAGAAGGATTTGAAGGCGGCGTTTTTTTCCTTGATCCTCGTCCACCAGGCCCGGTTATCCATGTACCACCGCACGGTCGCCTCGAGCCCTTCCTCGAAATCGACCTTCCGCTTCCATCTCAAAGCCTTGATTTTATTGATGTTGACGGCATACCGGGTGTCGTGCCCAAGCCGGTCGGGAACGAACTTGATCAGGTCCTTGGAAGCCCCCGTGAGCTTGACGATCCTCCGGGCGACCTCGATGTTCATCCGCTCGTCGTTGGCTCCGACGTTGTAGACCTCCCCGAGCCGGCCCCGCCGGATGAGGCATTCGATCGCCCGGCAGTTGTCCTCGACGTGCAGCCAGTCGCGGACGTTCCGGCCCTTCCCGTACAGGGGCAGCGTTCGTCCCTCCAAGGCGTGGGTGGTGAACAGCGGGATGAATTTTTCGGGATGCTGATACGGACCGTAGTTGTTGCTCGGGCGGAGGATGATCGTCGGCGCGCCGTACGTCGTGTGATAGGCCTGGACCATCCGGTCGGCTCCGACCTTGCTGGCAGCGTAGGGCGAGGAGGGATTCAAAGAATCCGTCTCCCGGAAAAAGCCTTTCTCCCGGCTGCCGTAGACCTCATCGGTCGAGATGTGGACGAAGAATTCGACGCCGGGCGCTTTGCGCAGGGCTTCAAGCAAAATATACGTCCCGAAAACGTCCGTCAGGACAAATTCCCCCGCGTCGACGATCGACCGGTCGACGTGGGTTTCGGCGGCGAAGTGGACGACGCCCTGGACGCGTTCGAAACAACCGGCGACGAGGGCCGCATCGCGGATGTCGCCGTGGATGAATTCGTGTCGCGGATCGCATGAAACGTCGGCCAGGTTTTCCAGGTTTCCGGCGTAGGTCAGCTTGTCGAGATTGATCACGCGGAGCCCGGGGTATTCGGCCAGCATCATCCGGATGAAGTTGCTGCCGATGAAACCGGCTCCGCCGGTGACGAGAATCGTTCTCCCGTTCAAGGCGCGCTCGAGAACGGAGGGAGCCGCTTTGAGCCCGGACGCCCGGCGGCCGGCCGACGGAACGGCTTTTTTCACGGGACGGCGTTTCGTCTGCTTCATCTTCTTCTCTCCACGGGTCTCGTTTTGGATTCCATCCCGCCGGCGACGGGACGAGGATTCACGGCAACGACGGGAATCAAACGAATTCCGTCTCAGCCGTCCTTCCGCTCCCATTCATACGGTATCTCTCCGGAATGGGGATCGAGCCGCTGCTCGTCCGGCTCCTTGTAGTTGTACGGCTCGGTCGGGACATTGACGACGATCGCTTCTTCCGGGCTCGTGCACATCCAGCCATGGTAAACGCCGGCCGGAATATGGATGAGGAGGGGATTATGGACGCCCATGTAAAACTGGTTGATCTCGCCCTTGGTCGGCGAGCCTTCCCGGGCGTCGCAGAGGGCGACCTTGACCATCCCGTGGACGCAGGCCATGTTGTCGGCCTGCCTCTCGTGCTTGTGCCAGGCCTTGATGACGCCGGGATAGGTCGTCGTCATGTAGGCCTGGCCGAACTTCTCGAAACACTCGTCGTCGGCCCTGAAGATCTCCATCAGCCGGCCCCGCTCGTCGGGGATGACCCGGAGCTTTTTTACGCTCACGCCTTGAATCATGGCTTCTTTCCTCCCATCGGCTCGCGGGACAACCGGAGCAGGTACTCGCCGTAGGCGTTCGGGATGGCCTCGGCCAAACGGCGCAGTCTCTTAACGTCGATATAGCCCAGGCGAAAGGCGACCTCCTCGGGACAGGAGATCATCAGGCCTTGCCGGTCCTCGACCGCTTGGACGAAATTGGCCGCCTGAAGAAGAGATTCATGGGTCCCGGCGTCGAGCCAGGCCGTGCCCCGCCCCATCTCCTCGACCCGGAGCTCGCCCCGCCGCAGGTAGACGAGATTAAGGTCGGTGATCTCGATTTCGCCCCGGGCCGAGGGCTTGAGGCCGGCGGCGAAATTTGAAGCCCGGCCGTCGTAGAAATAAAGCCCGGGAACGGCGAAATGCGACCGGGGCTTGGCCGGCTTCTCCTCGATGCTGACGGCCCGGCCCCGGCTGTCTAACTCGATGACGCCGTAGCGCTCGGGATCCTTCACCGGGTAGGCGAAAACGATCGCGCCGGTCTTCAGCCGGGCGCATTTCCTGAGCTGTCCGGGCAATCCGTGGCCGAAAAAGATGTTGTCGCCGAGGATCAGGCAGGACGGCTTGCCGCCGATGAAATCGCGTCCGACGAGAAAGGCGTCGGCCAGGCCCCGCGGCTCACTTTGCTCCCGGAACTCGAACCGGAGCCCCCATCGCCGCCCGTCCCCGAGGAGAGCCCGGAACGCCTCGAGCGACTCCGGCGCGGAGATCACGAGGATGTCCCGGATCCCGGCCAGCATCAGCAGGGACAGGGGATAATAAATCATCGGCTTGTCGTAGACCGGCAGAAGCTGCTTGCTGACCGAATGCGTCAGCGGATGGAGGCGGGTGCCTTTGCCTCCGGCCAGAATGATTCCCCTCATCGGATTGTCCTTTGCCCGGGATTCGCCCGAAAATATAACATAGATTGACAGTTTTTTCCAAAACGCATAATCTGTCCATAGTCATGAAAAACGGGGCGGAACGACCGAGTGGATAATCCAAGCCATCGACGTCTTCTTCGCGGACTCGCGGTCATTTTATATTCCTTGCTGCTGGCTCTTTTCTATTGGAAGTATGTGCCCCTTGTCGCCGCTTACCAGGCCGTTCTTATTCCCCTTCTCCTTTTCGTCGCCGTCGCCGCGGCGACCGACGTCCGAAAGGGCTTGCTGGGATTTCTTTTTCTATTTCCGCTGATCAACAATCTCCCGTATTTTTTCAAGCTCTACGATCCGCTTCCCATGGCCCCCTCGGCCTTGGTCCTGTTTCTCTTTTTCTTCCTGGGCCGGCTGATCCACGGGGTCTTCTTCCCTTTTCCGCCGGAAGAAAGCGGAAAAGGACCGAAGGAACCTCTCTTCACGCCGCTCCGCCTCTTTGCCGGCCTCGTCCTTTTCTCCGCCCTGATCACGTTTTGGCGCTACACGAATTTTTTCCCCCTCTGGCGGCCGCGGATTTATGAGCTTGTGACGAACGTCAAGGGCGTCAGCGCCGGCGGGGCGATCATGAGCGTCGTCTTCTACAGCCTGACGTACCTGACCGGCATCGTTTTTTTCACCCTTTGCGTCCGGGTTC
>JAAZPG010000510.1 GCA_012797375.1 Acidobacteriota bacterium | reverse complement strand
GGGCGCCCGCTCGGCGGCCCGTTCGAGAAGACGCGCCCTCCGGCTCCGGACCAGCTCCAAGATTTCCGGGGCATGGCCGGCCGCCGACTCGAGGAAGGCCCGCAGGCCGTCATATTGCCAGTCCGTCCGTCGACGGAGGGTTTCCAGGTCATGGCGGGACGCGCCCTCCTGGATGAACGAGAGGGTTTCGAAAATCCCCAGGCTGTTGCGGCCGTCGTTGAGGTCGGTCGTCGAGTAGCGCTTCATCTCCTCGCGGGCCGCCGGGCGTTCCGCCGCCCGGGCCGAGCCGGACGAGGTGTCGACCCCGAGTTCCTCCGTGACCAGGTATTCATGGAACGTGACCTTCCGTTTTTCCAGGGCCCGGCCGGTCTCAGCCAGGAGGGTATTGCGGGAGAAGTCCTGGAGACCCGCATCGATGTTCGCGTTCGAGACGCAGCCGATCGAGATCCGGTAATAGTCATCTCCCTTTTCGTGGACGTCGATCGTCACCTCGGGCATCCAGTCCCGGAAGACGCGGTGGATGGCCCGAACCCCCTCCGTTTCCAGCTTGACATGATCGCGGTTCATGTCCAGGCCGAGCTCGTTTCCCCGGACGTTCCGGAGATTGCCGCAGGGATTGGTTTGGGGCATGACCAGGACGTTGAGGCGCTCGAGGAGGGGGGACAGCTCGCCCGCGGCCAGGTCCCGCACCAGCCGGAGAGCCGCTTCCTTGGCCGATTGCTCGTTGCCGTGCTGGGCGGCGGTGATGAGAACCGTCGGTTTCGTCCGGTCGAGCTCCGCCGGCGCGGCCGCGGGCTTTTCGGCCAGGACGGCCAGGAAGAGATCCATCGCCCCGCAGGCTTCCGTGGGCAAGGATCTCCCGACGGCCGAGACGCGGAGGGCGGGCGCCCGGGCGGCCAGCTCGCTTAAAAAAGCGGCGACGGATTCGTTCCGCGTGTACTCCCGGTATCCCGCGGCTTCGGCCGGAGTCGGGATGAAATTCCCGTCGCCGGCGAAGGCGGCCAGCCCGGCCCCGACGAACAAGACCGGCGTCCAGGCTCGTCTCCGGATGGTCTTTCCCCTCATGACTTTTCCTCCCCGTTGATTTCCGCTTCCGTTGAATCACAGAGCCGGCTTCATGCGGGCGGGCTTCCGAATCCGCCCGGCCGCGGAAGCCGTCGGCTCAAACGCGCCCGCCTGGAAAAAACGCGGCCCGGGACGCGCCGGTCAATAATTCTCGGCTTTGATTTCGTAGAAAGCCAGGGGATGGAGACAAGCCGGGCACTTGGCCGGGGCTTCGACGCCTTCGTGGACGTAGCCGCAGTTGCGGCACATCCAGCGGACCGGGGCGTCCTTCTTGAAGACTTTCCCGCCGGTCACGTTAGCCAGGAGCTTGCGATAGCGGTTTTCGTGTTCCCGTTCGACCTTGGCGATCATCCGGAAAGAAGTCGCGACCTCGGGGAATCCCTCGGCGTCGGCGACGCCGGCGAAATCCTTGTAAATCACCGACCACTCCTCGAGCTCGCCGTCGGCCGCGGCCTTGAGGTTGGCGGCCGTGTCCCCGATGATCCCGGCCGGGTAGGCGGCCGTGATCTCCACCGCTCCTCCCTCCAGGGCCTTGAAGAAGACCTTGGCATGCTCCTTCTCGTTTTCCGCGGTCTCCAGGAAGATCGCGGCGATCTGCTCATAACCCTCTTTTTTCGCGGCGGAGGCGAAATACGTGTAGCGGTTGCGGGCCTGGGACTCGCCGGCGAAGGCGGTCAACAGGTTTTTCTCGGTCTTTGTCCCTTTGATGGATTTCGGCATGACGTTCTCCTTGTTTGTTCAAGCCTTCCACAGGCCGTGAAGGTTGCAGTATTCGCGGGCCGTGATTTTTTCCGCTTCGAGGCGGAAGAAGGCTTCAGGCGCCTCCCCGGGCTTCAGGAATTTCCGGCAGGCCCGGCCGTCGGCGATGAGCTCGATCCACATGATGTAATGCTTTTCCTCCATGGGATGGGGGACGGATCCGACCTTGACCTTGTACCCGTCGGCGGTTTTCTCGATCACCGGGACATGCTTTTCTTTGGACGCGTCGACCGTGTTTTCCGTCATCAGCTCCATCGGCCGGCCGCAGCAGACCAACTCGCCGCCGCCGGCGGTCAACACTTCGACGATGTTGCCGCAGACGGGGCAGTGAAAGATTTGAAAACGTTCCTTGGCTTTAGCCATGACTCTTCCTCCTTTTTTTCAGTTGGGTTTTATGGGATGCCGGCGCGCCGGCGGACCGGCCGGGGGTGCTCAGGCAATCACGGCAGACGCCCTTGAAATAGCCGTGGACCTCGTCGATCCGGTGGCCGTGGATCTCGCCGGCCCGGCTGTTGGG
>JAAZPG010000509.1 GCA_012797375.1 Acidobacteriota bacterium | reverse complement strand
TTGGGGGACGGCGATCCGGAGTCGTTGCTAAGCAGTCTGAAGAGGATTCTGGCCCTGAATCCCCGGCCATCGCCGTGCCGGGACACGGTCCCGTCGGAGGGGCGGATTCGCTACGAGAGATGATCGATTATATCGAGACGCTCACGACCCTGGTCCAGGAGGAGATCCGGAAGGGCGCCGGCGAGGACGATGTTCCGCGTCTTCCCGTTCCGGAGAAGTTCAAGGACGGGCTGATCGAGGGCTTTTACGTCGTCAATCTCCGGTTTTTATATCGAAGCATGATTCCCCGGCCTGATCCGAAGCGGACGCGTTTGCCGTCGCCGGGGAAAGGGGCCGAATGAATCCGCCGGCACGAATATGCTATAGTCCTTTGGGAGAGACTCCTCCCGAGGGCGTCCCGCAAGGGACGGAGCGGAGGGCGCGGTATTGGAAGGAGGGCATGATGCCAGAAGAAGCGATCGGCAAAGTGACGCATTATTTCGACCGGATCGGAGTCGCCGTCCTGCAGTTGACGGGGACGGTCCGGGTCGGGGACACGCTTCATTTTCAAGGACACTCGACCGATTTCAACCAGGCGATCACATCGCTTCAAATCGATCATAAAAACGTGTCCGAGGGAAATCCGGGCCAGGACGTGGCTCTGAAGGTCGACCGGAAAGTCCATCCGCACGACCATGTCCTGAAAGTGACAGCCTGATCGCGGGATCCGGGGCGGATCGTTCTTGACAGCCGGCCGCGGCCGGAGCGTTCCGTTTCCCAAGAAAGAACGGCTTGGGCTGTTTTTCCCAGCCGAGGGATGAGGGATTCGCCCGAAGCCGGGGGGCTGTCCCTCGTCAAGCCCCGCGTCCTGGAAAGCCGGTCGCCGCCTTCTTGAATTCAGCCCTTCGCCGCGGAACCGATCGCATAAAGGGCCGGATGGTCGCCCAAGCGGCCGGAGGGGCCGCGGACCATTCGCCAGGAAAAAACACCCTCCTCGAAGCCGGGCCAGGAGCGCAATCGGCGGGCGGCCGCGGCGTTGGCTTCCAGGACGCCGACGCGGAAGATTTCATCTTTGTGCTCCGAGGCCAAGTGCTCCAGGAGCGGCCCGGCGTCTTCCGGTTCAAGAGCGGCCCAGGGCCCGATGGCCAGCAATCCGCCTCCCGGCCGGGCCATGATCCAGCCGGAGAGTCGCCCGCCGCGTTCCGAGACGAGGCTGAGATCCGGGAATCGGCCGGCCCTCCGCCGCAGGAAAAAGCCGCGGTCGTCGCCGAACAGCTCTCGGTCCAGGGCGCACAGCGGCTCGAGATCCTCCGGATCGAGGCGCCGGATATGATCGTGCTTTTTGCCGGCAATCCTTCCCCGGAAGCGGAGGGAGCGGCAGATCTTCCGGAATCCTTGCGCCTCGTAGAAGGGGACCGCGTTAAGATCGCCGTCCAGGAGGATGTTTTCCAAGCCGGCCGCGTCCAGGCGGCCGAGGGCTTTTTCGAAGAGCTGACGGCCGAGGCCCAGGATCCGCAGGCGCGGGCTGACGATCAGCTCGCCGATGAAGCCGTTCCGGCCGTAGGCCGCGGCGACGCAGACGCCCGCTCGTTCGCCTCCGGCTTCGGCGATGAAACATCCGGCCGCGTCGCTCTCTAAAAAGGCGGCGAAGGCGTCCGGGCTCTCGCTTGACCAGCCCTCGGCCCGGGCCAAGGCCGCGGCGAATTCAATGTCCCCTGGATTCATTTCCCGGATGGTCACCGCCGGGATCGGGCTCACGGAACGCCTCCGACTCCCGGCCGGCCGCGCCGGGCGGAAAACGCATATCGATCTTCGCCGGGCATGGGAGACAAAATTATAAAAGCTTGAGGACAAAGGCGAACGTCATGACGCCGGACAAGGCCAAGCGGAAACCCATAGCCAGAAGAAATCCTATAAACGCTCCCCATCCGGCCCGCAGAGCCGCGGGGCTTTCCTTCCCGGCCGCAAGCTCCCCGATCACGGCCCCCAGGAACGCCCCGATGATGATGCCGAGCGGAGGAAAGGCGAACACGCCGGCGGCCATGCCGATGAAGGCCCCCCAGAAGCCGCGCTTG
>JAAZPG010000508.1 GCA_012797375.1 Acidobacteriota bacterium | reverse complement strand
GCATCAAAAGGAATAACTGGAGGGCTTACCTCAGAGAACAGGAGGAAGAAGCCGAAATCAAGGATATCCGCGCCCGGTCGTTAACCGGCCGGCCCCTGGGCGGAGATGAATTCATCGCCGAGCTCGAGCAATCCCTGGATCTTGAGCTCCGGCATAAAAAGCCGGGCCGGAAAAAATCTGACGCGAACGGAAAGCCTTAAAGGAAATCATCCCTTATCCATTCGGCACCTGTCATTCGGTACCTGTTTATCCATTTCCCCTTTCCACCGAATCAGACGGGAAAACACGGAAATGGTTGACCAGGTACGGATTTGGTTAGAATTTATGTCCAGGAAACAGGGAAATGGTTAAACAGGTTCCGAATTATTGAGGACCCGGGAAATGGTCCCGCCGCCCAAAACGGCGTCCCCCTCATAGAAAACGGCCGCCTGCCCGGGAGTGATCGCCCTCTGCGGTCGGGCGAACTCGACGATCACGCTTTTCCTCGGTCCGGGGAAAAGCGTCGCCGGCTCTCCCTCGTGCCGCGAACGGATTTTGACATCCGCCGCCCGCGGTCCGTCGATCCCCGCGATCGCAACCCAGTTGACGCCGGCGACGGCGAAACGCGATTTGAGAAGAGCCTCGTCCGGCCCGGCGACGATTGTGTTGGCCGCTGCGTCCAGCGCAAGGACATAAAGCGGGCGCGGAGCGGCGATGCCCATCCCCTTCCGCTGGCCGATCGTGTAATTCAGGAATCCCTGGTGGCATCCGATGATCTTGCCCTTTCCGTCGACGATATGTCCCGGCCGGAATGCACCGGGAATCCGTCCGCGCAGAAACGCGGCATAGTCGTCGCCTGGAATGAAACAGATTTCCTGGCTTTCGGATTTCCGGGCGACGTGCAGTCTGAAACGCGCGGCCAAATCCCGGACTTCGGTTTTTTTCATCCCGCCCAGCGGGAAAATCGTCCGGGCCAGCGCCTCCTGGGGCAGGGCATAAAGGAAATACGACTGGTCCTTGCCGGTATCGACTCCCTTAAGAAGGCGCCAACGGCCGCTTTTCCCGTCGAAGTCGACACGAGCGTAATGGCCGGTCGCGATCTTCGCCGCTCCGAGCCGTTTCGCCCGGCCGAGCAATGGGCCGAACTTGACGAACCGGTTGCACCTCACACAGGGATTGGGCGTCCGTCCCCGGACATACTCGGCGACGAAATCCGCGACCACTGTCCGGTCGAACCGCCGCCGGAGATTCACGACGGCGTGGGGAATGCCCAAGTCGGCCGCTACCCGGGCGGCTTCCCGGGCGGCCGCGCCGCCGCCGCAGCTCCGGCCGTCGGCTTTCCCGCCGCATCCCTCCTCCTCTTTCCCCTCCCCTTCCCGTCCGGAGAAAAGATCCAGCGTGACGCCGGAAACCTTCCAGCCCTGCTCCCTCAAGACGGCCGCGGCCACGGAGGAATCGACCCCGCCTGACATGGCGACGACGACGGCTTCAGGGCGGCTTGCGGCTTTTTCGGTCATCGGTGGTTATGTTATATTATGTTATATTAGAAGGCGGCGGTCATTTTAACACTCTTTCCGACCGGGCTCCAGGCCGCTCGACTCGACGGAAATAATGCGAAATACGACGCTGCGGACGACGGCGGCCCTCGTAAGATTCCATGCCCAGGTCGGCTCCCGCGTCGCCATCCGGGCTCTCGCCCCCGTTCTCGCCTCAGCCTTCGGCCTCTTTTATCTCCTCCGCCCCGAGCTCTACATCATGCTTCCCCGCCGTCTTTTCGCCGAGGCCGAGCCGATCGCCCGCGGTCTTCTCATAACCGCCGCGCTTTTGGCCGCGGCCGCCGCAGCCCGAAAATCCGTTTGTTTCGGGCTGGGCGGATGGCTCCGCAGCCTCCCCGTCGGCGGGAGGGCTCATCGGCGGGCGGCCGTCTTCGCCATCACCCTGGCCGAAACGCCGATCACCTTTTTACTGTTCGCCTCCTTCTTTGTCGGGACGCGGGATCTTCGCCCTCCTTATCTCCTCGAGGCGGCCGGGCTCTTGCTGGCTTCCGCGGCCGCGGCGGCCGCGGTCGTCCCGGCGAAAAACAAGTTTTGGCGGGTCGTCATCGGGGCGGCAGCCGCCGTCTTGGCGGGTTCAGGAAATCCGGCCTATTTTGGGATCTCGATCCCCGTTTTTCTGGCTGTCGATTATCTCGGCGGTCCGTTCGAAAAAATCCGAGCCGGGACGGGCCGGCGGAAATGGATGTTCCCGATTCGTTTCCCGGCGTTGATCGGCGTGCGGGCGCTCGGACTCTCCGGCTGGTCGGGATATTTTCCGGCCGGGGCGGTCATCGGAATGACCGCTCTCTTCCTTAATAACAACGTTCTGTCCGATCATCTCCGGGAAGCGGCCATGCGGACGGGAGGGGCGCTGAGCGCGGCGGTTTTCCTGGCGTTTACAGCCGGATTTCTCGTCGCCGTCCGCGCGCCCTGGCCATGGAGCCGGTCTTGGCCGCGCTCGGCCCGACACCGGATTCTATCCGACGCTCTCTTTCTCGGGCTCCCGGCGTTACTTCTGGCTGTCCCCCTGCAGTGGATCGGCTGGGCGGCCGTCTGGGGAGCCGCATCGTTTCTGCCGGCGGGAGCGACAAGAGCGGCCGGGGCGGTCAACGCGCCCCGGGAAAGCCGGTCGAAAATATTGGGGACGCTCTTGCTGGAAGGCGGGTTGGCCGCGGTCGTTTATGGACTGTGGACCGAAGCCGGCATTGCTTTCCTTTTTCTTACGCCGCTCCTCGTCGAGACCGCCGCCCGGCGGGAGCAGACGCTGAAAGTCACAGCCTGGGATGAGATGCATCACGACGCCGTCGGCGATCCCGGCTCTTGGAGCTCGATATGATTCGATTCGAAAACATCTTCTTCGGCTACGAGAAAAACGTTCCGGTTTTTCAGGAGTTGAATCTCGACCTGGACGCGGGGCTGACGCTGCTTTTGGGACCGAACGGGTCGGGCAAGACGACCCTTCTAAAGATGGCCGCGGGCGTGGAAAAGCCCGATCGGGGCACGGTCCGGGTCGACGGAAAAGATCTTTGGAAAAACGAAGTCGCAGCCCGAAGGGAAATCGCCTACCTGCCCGAGCATCCCGATCTAACGCCCTATGCCTCCATCCGGGAGATCGTCCGGTTCGTCTGCCGGCTGCGCGGCGAACCGGTCCCCCGCGGAGAAGAAGCCCTGGCGACGCTGGACATGGACCGCGTGGCCGGCCGCTCAGTCCGGGAGCTTTCGCAGGGACAGCGGCGCCGGGCCGTGCTGGCCGCGGCGATGATCGGCCGGCCGAAGCACCTCCTGTTGGACGAGCCGCTGGAAGCGATGGACCGGCGGATGCGGGACGACATCATGATTTGGATCGAAAGCCGGATCAAGGACGGGGCGGCGGCCGTCATCGTTTCCCACGACCTTGATCCGTTTTCCGTTCTGGCGACCTCGGCGGTTGGGTTGAAGGAAGGCCGGCCCGAACCACATCCCGAGCTTCCGGCTGAAGCGGCGGAACGGCACAAAATCCTCGAGCGGCTTGCCCGCGGTCTTTGATATTGAATTTAGGGACGCCCTCTCCGTCATCATTAATTATTAATCGGTACCTGGTTAACTATTTCCGTATTTCTTCTCCCCCGAACTCATGAGACGGGAAAAAGCAATCTTGATAAGGAATTATCATGAGTTGTTTCCAGATGGAATCGAGAAAATGGTTAACCAGGCTGGAATTTGGAATTTGCCCACGGAGGAAGCCGGTGGAAACAGGGAAATGGTTAAACAGGTTCCGATTTGCCGGCTCCAGGTTGATTTACTTGATGAAAAAGGGAAGATGGGTCTTGTGTCACGAAAAAGCATTTGCTAAAATGATCTGCGTATTCTTATCCTTCAAGGAGCTCCACAATGTCCGGTCATTCTAAATGGGCGTCCATCAAGCATAAAAAAGGCGCCGCCGACGCCAAGCGCGGCAAAGTCTTCACGAAAATCATCCGGGAAATCGCCGTTGCCGCCAGGGCCGGCGGGGGCGAACCGGACAAAAATCCGCGTCTGCGAAAGGCGATCCAGGACGCCAAGAACGCCAACATGCCCGCCGACAACATCAAGCGGGCCATCCAGAAGGGAACCGGACAATTGGAAGGCGTGTCCTACGAGGAAGCCATATTCGAAGGGTACGGACCGGGCGGCGTGGCTATTTATCTCACTGTGCTGACCGACAACCGCAACCGAACCGTTTCCGAAATCCGCCACATCTTCACAAAAAACGGCGGCCAGATCGGAACCCAAGGCTGCGTCGCCTTCCGTTTCAAACGGGGCGGCACGATCGACATCGAAAAAGCCGCGGTCGCCGAAGAGAAGCTCATGGAAATCGCCTTGAACGCCGGAGCGGAAGACATCACCGACGAAGGCGACATGTGGGAAGTCATCACTTCCCCCGACAAGTTCGACGCGGTATTGGAGGCGATCAAGAAAGAAGGAGTCGAGATCGTCGAGGCGACCAACGGCTACATCCCCGAGGACTACACCAAGGTCGAGGGCAAGCAGGCCCACCAAACCCTCAAGCTCGTCGAGGAGCTCGAGGACCACGATGATGTCCAGACCGTCGCGTCCAACTTCGACATCTCGCCGGAGGATCTCGCCTCGTACGAAAGCTCCTGATTTTCGTGCCGGGCCACAAGCCCATGCGGATACTCGGGATCGATCCCAGCAGCGTCGCGACCGGATACGGGATCGTTCAATCCGACGGAAACGATTCCCAGGTTCTCGCTTACGGCGCGATCAAGCCGTCCCGCAAAGCCGCCCTTCCCATCCGGCTCCTCGAAATTAAAACCGGGCTTGAACGCCTGATCTCAGCCTACAATCCAGAAGAAATCGCGATCGAAAATCCTTTTTTCGGCCTCAATATCAAGACAGCGATCACTTTGGGCCAAGTCCGCGGGGCGGTTTTGGTCGCCGTCGCCTCGGCTTCCCTCCCCCTCTTCGAATATTCCCCTCGCGAGATCAAGAAGGCCGTGACCGGATACGGTCAGGCGGAAAAAACCCAAGTCGGGATCATGATTCGGGCCCTTCTCCGGATCGACGATGACGCCATGGAGGAGGATGCCTCCGACGCCCTCGCCTGCGCCTTCTGCCACCTCAATACGCGGCTGGCGAAAAAGAACCTGGAGGAGATGAAAATCTGACGGCCGCGGCCGCGGCCGGCCTCATTTCGGCGCCTGGTCCGCCTTTTCCCTTTTTCCGGAGGAGATATTCAGTACCTGGTTATCCATTTCCTTATTATCAGCTTTCATCCGCCTGGAAAAAATCCTTGATAGGATTACATATTTATCGTCAGATGCACCGGACGGAAAGAAATGCGGAAATGGTTGAACAGGTACCGATTGATCAACACTCCGGTTAGACCGCGAACCGGAAATTGATGATATCCCCGTCCTGGACCTGATACTCCTTGCCCTCCAGCCGGAGCGTCCCCCGCGTCCGGCATTCGGCCATCGATCCGGCCGCGATGAATTCGCTGAAAGGCACGACCTCCGCACGGATGAAGCCGCGCTCGATGTCGGAATGGATCTCCCCCGCCGCGGCCAGGGCCTTCGTCCCGTCCCGGATCGTCCAAGCCTTGACTTCGTCCTGTCCAACCGTGAAAAACGACAACAGCCCCATCAGCCGGTAAGTGGCGGCGATGAGTTTCTCCCGGGCCGGCCGCGTGATCCCGTAATCCGCCAAAAAGGCTTTGAGCTCCGCGTTCGGCAACTCGCGCAATTCCATCTCGATCCGGGCCGAAAGCCCGATGACGGCTGTATTCGCCTGCTCCGCCCAGCCGGCAAACGGGGCGAGAACCTCGCCTTCACGGCGGATGTCTTCTTCGTCCAGATTGACGGCCACGATCAGCGGCTTCTGCGTCAAGAATCGGTACCCGCGGATCAGGAGCTCCTCGTCCGGCTTGAACTCGAGGAGCCGGAGCGGACGCTCCGCCTCCAGGTGGGCCCGGCAGGTTTTCAGCACGGCCAGCTCGCGGACATCCCGATCGCTTTTTTTGGCCGCAATCTCCTTTTCCAGACGATCGAAGCGTTTCTCGATGACGGCCAAATCGCTCAGGAGAAACTCCGTTTCCGCGTCCCGAAGATCGCGGACCGGATCGACGGATTCCCTCGGATGCGGAACCGCCGGGTCTCCAAAGGCTCGGACAACCAGAAGCAGCGCGTCGACGGTCCGGAGTTTCCCCAAGAACTGCTCGCTGAAGCCGGTTTTACGGCCGTCCCCCGCCGCCACTCCGGCCAACTCGGAGAATTCGATCGTCGCCTGAATTTTTTTCTTCGGCTTGTAGATCTCGGCCAAGCGGTCGACCCGGTCGTCCGGAACCTTGACTACGGCCACGGGCTCGGCCCCGTGAGCCGCGGCCTCCGCCGGCGCCATCCCGGTCAAGGCGGCGAAAAGAACGGTCTTGCCGGAAAGAGGCGGACCAACAAGGCAGATTTTCACAATGATCTCTCTTTAAAATGAATCCGTTCGACTAATGTTCAGAATACGTTTTTCCCCGGTTTTTTTCAAGAAATGAATCGGCACCTGTTCAACCATTTTCCTATTCCCATTCATCTTCGAATGAGAGTATTTCGGGAAAAGGGCCAATATGGCCGCCGGCGCCGCAGGCAAAAGCAAATCCGGAAATGGATAACCAGGTACCGATTTCGAGATTTCGAAATGAGGAAATGGATAAACAGGTACCGATTTAACGGGGACCGATTTCGCCGGAAATATCGCGGGAAAAACGATTTCGGGGGGAAAGGCCTCCGCTAGCGCCCGGCGCAGCCCTGATCGGTCCTCACCAGCCGGGTCGCGTCGAATCCCATCTCCTCGCAGCGGCCGATGATCTGCTGGTACAAGCTCTCGTCGATCGACGGCGTGCGGGCCAGGATCCACAGGTAATCGCGGTTGGGGGCCCCGACGACGACATGGCTGTAGTCCTCGGGCAATTCCAGAATCCAGTAATCCCCGCGGAAAGGCCAGAAAAATTGAACGCGGAGCTTGGCATTGCCCGTTCCCTCCACGACAAAGGCTTTCCCCCTGGCGACTTTGATCTCGCCCTCGGCCGAATCCTTCCGGCAGGAATTGACGACCCGGACATACCCCTTGTCCGTCATCTCATATTCGGCCTTGGAACAATGGCACCCCTTCTGAAACTTTTGGGGAAAGGCGGCGATCTCGTACCATGTCCCCATATACCTTTGCAGGTCGACATAGGCGACCGTTTCCAGGGCGGGAACACCGGCCGTTCCCGCCGTTTTCGCTTCACTCCCTCTCGCCGTCCCGGGCCCGTCTTCCGAAGCCGCGGCCTCCGCCGCGCCCACGGTAACGGCGAAAAACCCCAAAGCAGCTAGAATAATGATGATATCCTTCATGTTGTTATTATCCTCCCGATTCCGCCCGCGTTTCAAGCGTTATTGACAGGCCCGGCCGCTCCGGCTATAACTCGGAAGGATAATGAAAATCCTCTTCGTCTGTTACGCAAACCTGTGCCGGAGCCCCCTGGCCGAGGCGATCTCCGAGTCCGAGTTCTCCGGCCGGATCGAAGCCCGGAGCGCCGGCGTCGCCCCCGCCCCCGGCCGTCCTTTCGAGGAGGCAGTCGATGTCGCCCGAAGGTTCTACAAGCGGAACATCTCCCGCCACCGGACGCGCCATGTCCTCGACTTTTCGCTCCAGGACTTCGACTACATTATCGGCATGGATTCGAACGTCTTCATGCAATTGACGGCGATGTCCGAAATTCCGAAGGAGAAACTCTACGGTTGGGAAATCCCCGACCCGGCCGGCCTAGGCGTGGAAACCTACGAGAAAGCCGCCCGCTTGATCGAACGGGAGATCGAACATTTTCTCGAGTTCCGGGAGCGGGAAGCCTACGAAGCCGGCTCTTCCTGAGCCCCCCGACGGCCTGATGGCAGAAGATCAAGCCGCCGGCGGCCAAAGAGAACAGAGAACGACGAACAAAACGCGGTGATCATAACAAGAGAAAAATGAAAGAGGAGAACGCCATGGCCCTGGACCTCGAACGCGTCCGTCATCAATTCCCCGCCCTCGCCGGCAACGCCGTTTTTCTGGACAACCCCGGGGGCACCCAGGTCGTCAAGAACTGTCTCGACCGGATGCTCGACTATCTCATCGAGGCCAACGCCAACCACGACGGCGCCTTCAAAACGAGCCGCGAGTCGGACGCCCTGGCCGCCCGCGCCCGCCAGGCCGCGGCCGATTTTCTCAACGCCCGCCCCGAAGAAGTCGTCTTTGGGGCGAACATGACGACCCTGACCTTTCATCTTTCGCGCTCCCTCGCTCCGCGCCTCGGCCCCGGCGATTCCCTCGTCGTCACCCGTCTTGACCACGACGCCAACATTTCGCCCTGGCTTCTCCTGGCCCGCGACCGGGGGGCCGAAATCCTCTGGGTCGATTTCCATCCCGAAGACGGCACCCTCGACTTGGCGGATCTCGACCGGGCCTTGGAGAAAAAACCCAAGCTCGTCGCCGTCGGCTACGCCAGCAACGCCCTCGGGACGATCAATCCCGTGGCCGATATCGCCGCCCGGGCCCGGGCGGCCGGGGCGCTTGTCTTCGTCGACGCCGTCCATTACGCCCCCCACGGGCCGATCGACGCGGCCGCCCTCGGCTGCGACTTCCTGGCCTGCTCGGCGTACAAGTTCTTCGGTCCCCATCTCGGCCTTCTCTATGGGCGGCGGGAACTCCTGGAGGAGCTTCCGGCCTATAAAGTCCGGCCGGCCGACGACAGGGTCCCTTTCCGATTCGAGACGGGGACGCCCAACTTCGAGGCGCTCGCCGGCCTGCTCGGGACGATCGAGTATCTCGAGGAGCTCGGAACACGCTTCGGCGAGGATCCCGAGGCCGAGCCGGCCGACGATCCGTCCGGACGGAAGCGGAAGCTCCGCCGGGCGGCGGCGGCCGTCCGGGCCCATGAGCGGACGCTGGCCGCGGCCATGTTCGAAACGCTCCAAGCGATCCCCTCGATGAAAATCTTCGGGCTCACGGACCCGGCCCGCTTCGACGAACGCGTCGCGACCTTCTCATTCCGCCTGGGGGACGTCCCCCCGCGGCGGATCGCCGAGGAGCTGGACCGCGACGGGATCTATGCCTGGGACGGGCACTACTATGCCCTCGAGACGGTTCGGCGCCTCGGCCTCGAGGACAAGGGCGGCATGCTCCGGGTCGGGGCCGTCCATTACAACACTCTCGAAGACATCGCCCGGCTCGGCCGGTCGCTGGCCCGGATCGCCAAGGCCTGAATTTTTTTCGGGACGTCGGCGGAAGAATCATCAATCCGCCGCGGATCTGGTCAGAGAGCGATTCGCCCCGGCGGCCGAAACGTCCGGCGCCGGATGCTTCCGTGCAGATGTGGTGAACCCGGAACAGGTCTCCCGGATCAGGTCTTTTCGGCCAGCCGGCGAAAGCTTCGATTGAGGGCGATGAACCACAGTGACCAGCCGAGGTGCATGATTCTCTGCTTGGCGCCGATCCAGGGGCCGAGAGTATCCGGCATATACGCCGTTCGTTGTGGTAAAATAAATTAAAAGAAGACTATGAGAATAAAATATTTATTAATTTTTGGATTGTTAAGTCCGTTGGTTTTTTGGATTACGACAATTCTTTGCGGATTACGACTTGAAGGATATAATCATTTTACCTGGTTGGTAAGTGAATTAGGAGCATTAGGGACCAGGACACAGGTTATTTTTACATTCGGATTAGTTTTAAGTTCCATCCTTAATTTTGTTTTCGTTATTGGTTCATTTAAATTTTGTAAAATGAGGCAATTGAATCTGATTCCTGTGATATTCCTATTGTTTTATTCTTTCCTTGCGGGACCAGCTCTATTTCCAATGCCTTTGAGACTGCATGGTATTGTTGGAATCCCTTTTCCTCTGATAATGTTTGCTCCGATCGTGAGCCTCATTTTCT
>JAAZPG010000507.1 GCA_012797375.1 Acidobacteriota bacterium | reverse complement strand
TCGGTCTTCTCGGCTGGCGGCTGTTCGACCGGAAGCAGACCGTCGGAACCCTCTTCCTTTACCTTCTGATCGCCAACGCGGCCGACGTCGATTTCCTTCTCCACGCTGTTTTCCGGGACCGGGCCGTTTTCATCCACCAGTACTACACCCATAACCTGCCGTTCGTCTTGGCCGTTTCCCTGGGCTTCATGTTCCTGCTTCGGGACGGCCCGAGCCGCTGGGGTCTCGTCTTGACCGGGATTTCCCACCTGGCGGCCGACGTCATCGTCGTCGACACGCTCAAGCCCGTCGGGATCCGCTTGTTCTTCCCGATCTCCGGCGTCTTTTACAACTTGCCCTGGTTTCCTTTTCTCCAGCGGGGAGCCTGGAAGGAAATGGTCACGCTCCGGAATTTGGCCGTTTTAGGCCTCGAGTTCGGTATCTTTGTTTTACCGGTTCTTCTCCTCTTCCCCAAGTCCCTCTGGAAGAGGTTCGGATCGTCCGCTTTTTGGAAAGTCTAGGAGGGACGGATCAGAGGGAGCCGCGGAGAATCCGGGCGGGAAGGGTGATGACGGCCTTGAAGAGGTCGAACACCGCGTTGACCGTGATGCCGACCAGCTTGAAGGGAAGAAGGAACAGCCAGACAAGAGGGTAAAGAATGAGAGCAAGCAAGGCCAGGGGCCAGCATAAAACGAGCAGAATCAGCCAAACAAGAAATTTCATGGGTCAAACCTCCTCCCTTAGACAAATACGCAGACAGGCGGCGAAAGGTTCACGGAATCATGGAAGAACGTGAACGCCGCGTCTACGAGGCCTTGGAGGCCTTGGGAATCCCCTATGCCCGCCACGAGCACCCGGCGGCGTTCACGGTGGCCGAAGCGGTGGAGCACTGGAAGGGAATCCCCGGGGCGCATTGCAAGAACTTGTTCGTCCGGAACAAGCCGGGCAAGCGCCATTACCTCATCGTGGCCGGGCATCTCAAGGAGCTCGATCTCTTGGCCTTGTCCCGGCTCCTGGGCGACAGCCGTCTGAGCTTCGCCTCCGACGAGCGGATGACCCGCTACCTCGGACTCCATCCCGGAGAAGTCTCGCCGTTCGGGCTTCTCTATGACGAAAAACACGAGGTCATCGTCGTCCTGGACGAGAATTTGACCCGGGCGGAATCCGTCAATTTCCATCCCAACGTCAACACGGCCACCCTGACCATCGCGACCGCCGATTTTATGAAGTTCCTCAAATCCCGGGGCAACCGGGTCATCACGATCCGCTTCTGAGCCGTCGGACGTTCTTTCCGGACAACGCCGGGTTTTCGGGAAAGGGGGAGGCATCCGGGAAGCGATGCGGCTGAGATGAGGGGCCTTGGAGAATTCCGATCCATGACGATATGAAAGAGGATGTCCAAGCCGAATTCCAGTTACAAGGCCTCGGACGCGGGTTCGAGGGCTTTAAGGTCAGCGGCCAAGAGGCCGTTTTTCATTTTCGGGAAAGCCGCCTGGCTCGGCGCTCCCGGTGCGGCCGGACGAGCCATCGCCGGGGCGGGTGGGGCGGCCGGTCAGCGCTCCTGGGAGATCATTTCCGCGCTGACCCGTTCAAAGGCCTCGACGACGTCGGGATCGAATTGAGTTCCCGCGCCCTTGCGGATTTCCCCGATGGCCTGCCAGGGCGGGCGGCCCTTCCGGTAGGGACGGTCGGAGATGATGGCGTCGTAGGCGTCGGCCACGGCGACGATATTCGCTCCGAGGGGGATTTCCTCATGGCCGTATGATTTGAGGCCTTCGACGAAAAAACGGTGATGGGCCATGATGATCGGCACGGCCCGCTGGAGCACCGGCCCGACCCGGGAAATGATTTGGGCGCCCATGTCGGTGTGCCGGGACAGCGCCTCGCGCTCCTCCCGGCTCAGGGCGGCCGCCTT
>JAAZPG010000506.1 GCA_012797375.1 Acidobacteriota bacterium | reverse complement strand
CTGAAGCCGATGGGACGGGGCGTCGTCGCCAAGAAAGAAGGCGAGATGTACCTCCATTTTGAGAAGTCCTACCGGTTCGTTTTCGCCTCCCGGCGGAAGCTCGGGAACATCCGGCTGGCCTACGGTTCAAGAAAAGGCGAACACGAAATCCGGATGACGTGTTTCGACTCCCCCTTGCTGGAAGACGCCACGGCCCGGGAAATCAAGGAAACCGTCTTCGCCCCGCGGGCGGCATACCGCCTCCGGGATCTTTACCTTTACGAGATCGGCCTGACGCTGAAAAAACACAGCGGGGAAAACCTTCTCGTTGATCCCTATCTTCTCAAAATCACCCCTCTCCGGTGACGAGGCAACGCCCGAGGAAAGCCGGGGATGAAAACTCCCCGCCCTCAACGCGGCGAGCGGGGATAAGCGTCAAGATCCAGGCGGAGGGGGATCTTTTTCCTTGACGCTCGTATTTTCGCCCAGGCCAAGGCGCCGACCATCGCCGCGTTGTCCGTGCAAAGCTTGGGCGAGGGGATGCCGAAGGGCAATCCGCGCCCGGAGGCGAACCGCTCAAAAGCGGCCCGGAGGCGGCGGTTGCGGGCGACGCCGCCGCAAAGAACGAGGGATCGCGGGACGAAGCTTTCGACGGCCCGCTCGACGTTGCGGACGAGGGTCCGGGCCACGGCGTTCTCGAAGCTGGCCAGGAAATCGGGCAGGGCGGCCGCCTCCCGGCTGATTCCGCTTTCCCGGATGATCCGGACGGCGGCCGTCTTCAATCCGCTGAAGCTGAAATCCAGGCTCCGGTCGCTCATCCGCGGCAGGGCGAACGGGAAGCGGCCGGGATCGCCGTTTTCCGCCAGCTTTTGAATGAGAGGGCCGCCCGGGTATCCCAGCTCCAGGAACTTGGCGACCTTGTCCAGGGCCTCGCCGGCCGCGTCGTCCCGGGTCCGGCCGAGAAGACGGGCGCGGAGCTTCCGGGGCATCAGGAAAAGCGCCGTGTGGCCGCCCGAGACGATCAAGGCGAGGACGGGGAAGGGAAGATCCGAACGGTCGAGGAAGGCGCTTTCGATATGGGCCTGGACGTGATCGATCCCCAGGACGGGCTTCCGGTGGTAATAGGCCAGGCCCTTGGCGAAGGAAAGCCCGACGAGCAGCGAGCCGATCAGGCCCGGTCCCTGGGTGACGGCGAAGAAATCCATAGCCTCGAGCGGCAAGCCGGCGGCCGTCAGGCTCTCCCGGACGACAGGGGTGATGGATTTCAGATGTTGACGGGAGGCCAGTTCCGGAACGACGCCTCCGTACGGGGCGTGAACCTCATCCTGCGAAAGGACGATGTTGCTGAGGATCGTCCCGTCCTCCCCGAAAACGGAGGCGGAGGTCTCGTCGCACGAGGATTCGATCGCCAGGAGATGCCGCATCGCCTTTCCGGTCATTTCCGGCGGAGGGCCTCGAGGCTTGCTTCATAGGGCGGGCGGGCCACGCCGTTCTCGGTGACGATCCCGGCGATGTAGCGGGCCGGAGTGACGTCGAACGCGGGATTGCGGACCCGGGCCGAAGGCGGGACGATGAGCCGCCCGTTGATCTCCCGGACCTCGGCCGCCGGCCGCTCCTCGATGGGGATGAGGCTCCCGTCGGCCAGCGAAAAATCGAACGTGCTGAGCGGGGCGGCGACATAAAACGGAAGGTTGTTCTCCCGGCAGAGGACGGCCACGGAGTACGTCCCGATCTTGTTGGCCGCGTCGCCGTTGCGGGCGATGCGGTCGGCTCCGACGACAGCCGCCGAGATTTCCCCTCGATGCATGAGCCAGCCGGCCATGTTGTCGGTGATGACCCGGTAGGGGACGCCGATCCGCTCCAGCTCCCAGGCCGTCAGGCGCGCGCCCTGGAGAAACGGCCGCGTCTCGTCGGCAAAGACGGTGAATTTCCGGCCGGCTTCCCAGGCCGCCGGGATGACCCCGACGGGGGTGCGGTAGCCGGCCGTCGCCAGG
>JAAZPG010000505.1 GCA_012797375.1 Acidobacteriota bacterium | reverse complement strand
TTGGCGGAGGCCGGCGATTTCGTACTTGCCGTCGGGACGGACCCAGACGGCCGTCGATTCGTCGATTCCGACGCCGAGAAGCCCGGGATTCTCCAGGACGACGCTCATCAGCCGGTTGTGCCGGCGGCGGGTCACGAAGTGCTGGTCGATGACGGCGCCGGTGATGAATCCGAATCCGCGGACGGTCTCGACATTGCCCGCCTCGATCGTCCGTCCGTTCTCGTCCTCCTCCCGGGTTCTCTTTTCGTTCCCGGTGATCATCATTTCGCTCATCGCCGCGGCCCCGGCGCTGGTCCCGGCCACGACGAGCCCCCGGCCGTAAAGCTCGAGCAGCCTTTGGTGGATCGGCGTGTCGAGGAGAACGGCCGTCAGGCGGGATTGGTCTCCGCCGCAGAAATAAACGCCCCCCGCTCCTTCGAGAATAGCGGCGCTTTCCGGCCGGAGCGCCTCCTCCCGGGTCAGATGGAACCAGGAGGCGTCGGGCGCTCCGGCGGCTTTCACCTCGGCCGCCGTTTCCGGGCCGGACTCCTCCGGCACGCCGCTGGCCATGGTGAAGATGACGATTTTCCCCGCGCCGAATCCCCGCGACAGGGCCACGAATTTTTCAGTCAGGCCGTCCGGCCGGTCGCCGCCCCCGATGATCAGCAGGGACCCTTTGTCCGCGGCCGGAAGAACGAAGGAAACAAGGAGCCCTAAGACAAGGGCAAAGACGATCTTTTTCACCGGATGCCTCTCTCTCGGATGCGCGGGTGACCGCGCGGCCGAAAGCATCCTATCTTCAGGCCGGACGAAGTGTCAAGAACGGCCGGGCTCGAAATCCGGGCCGGCCGCGGGAGGGTCGTCAAGCCGGCGGATCGGAGACGCCGGACACGGTGATCTCCGTCCGGATGTCGACGCTCTTTTTCAGCATGGCGAAGACGGGGCAATACTTGTCCTCGGCCAGCTGAAGGGCTTTGTCCACGGCCGCGGGATCGAGGCCCGGGCCGGACACGAGGACATCCAGCCGGATCGAGGTGAAGACGCGGGGATGCTCGGCTTGCTTGAGGCCCTTGGCCGTGAGGGAAAACCCGCGGACGTCCTGGCGCATCTTCCGGAGCAGGGAGACGATGATCTGCCCGGCGCACGAAGCCAAGCTGATCAGCAGCAGCTCCATGGGCTTCGCTCCGTGGTCGTCGCCCTCGGGCGGGGGGACGTCGATGGCGATGGGCTGGCCGAAATCCGTTCGGCCCTCGAATTCCAGTTTTCCCTTCCAGATGACGCGGGCGGCCAGCTCTTCAGCCATGCTCATGTCCTTTCCAAAGTGACGCTCGGCGGATCGCCCGTCCATTATAACGATTGGGTGCCGCTTGGCTCAACTTTCCTCCGGCCCCATCAGGCCCTGGCTGTCTGACTTCCGGTGAACGGCGCCGCCGGAAAAATCAATCCCCCAAGCCCCGGGAGGCGTCCCCCATGCCGTGACCCGGGACACAGGCTGGCCTGGGGATCGTTTTTTCCGTACAATCCATTCCCAACCCATGATGGTCCGGTTTAAAGACTCCACCGCGGACGAGCTGCACGCCGCCCTGGCGCCCCGGGGCATTTCCCTGCGCCTTGCCCGACGGCTTCAAGCGGCCGTGCTGAGGCGCGACGCCTTCCCTCGGAGCCTGCCGGAAGTCTCGGAAAAAACTCTGGCCTGGGTGAGGGAGAACGCCGGCCTGCCGAAGCTCGTTCAAAAAGGCAAAGCGGTTTCAGCGCGGGACGGATTCGCCAAATATCTCTTCCAAGGCGAAGGTCCCGAACCCTTCGAAGCGGTCCGGATCCCGCTGCTTCATCGGGCCGGAGAAGAGAAGGTTGTCGCCTGCCTGAGCTCGCAGGTGGGATGCGGGCTGGGCTGCGCCTTCTGCGCGACGGGGCGGATGGGCCTTGTCCGCAACCTCTCGGCCTGGGAGATGGTTGATCAGGTCATCCGCCTTGCCGCCGATTCGGAACATCCCGTCCGCGGCGCGGTGTTCATGGGGATGGGCGAGCCGATGTTGAACTATGAGGCGGTGGTGCGCGCGGCCCGGATCCTGAACGAGCCGTGCGGGCTGGCCATTTCGGCCGAGGCCATCAGCATCTCGACGGCCGGGATCGTGCCGGGCATCCGGAGATTCACGGCCGACCGGTTGCCGTTCCGGTTGGTCGTATCGCTGACCAGCGCCGATCCGTTCCGGCGGCGCGGCGTGATGCCCTTGGAGCGGACCCATCCCCTGCCGGAGCTTATGGAGGCGCTTCGGGAATACCACAAAGCGTCCGGACAGCGCGTGATCCTGGCTTGGACGATGATCTCGGGGTTCAACACGCGGGAAGAAGATGCCATCCAGCTGGCCGCTCTGGTCCGGGGGTTGCCGGTCAGGCTTGATTTGATCGATGTGAACGACGCCGCGGGCCGCTTCAAGCCCCCGTCGCCTCCGGAGCTTGCCGCGTTCCGGGATGCGCTGAGAAAGCATCTGAAAATGCCGGTGGCCAGACGCTACAGCGGGGGAAGGGACATCCACGCGGCCTGCGGGATGTTGGCTGGCTCGCTTCCCGGCCCTTCCAGGCGGGAAAGCCGCTCGCCTGCTTCATAAAAATCCGTTTTCGCCGGGGAGGGAATCCCAAGCCGGCCGTCGCTTGATCAAGCCGGCGGCATCGAGCTTCCGCCGCTTGTCGAACATCGTGACCGCCGCGATCCGGGTCCGAGAAAAAGGGATTCAAGGACGGCTTTCTTGATGACCTCGGCGCATCATTGTCGCGGCTTCATTCGGCACGACGGAAAATTCATCAAGTCGTTCCCTTTCCCGATTCCCGAGCCGATCATCAAGCCTCTTCTCTGTGGCGTTACATCTCGATGTCCGTATGGCTATCAATTTAGATATGTGATATATTTTATTTAACGCGATGATTTCATTAATCGGAGGTCCCGTGAAAAAATCCCGTCGAACCTTTGTCTGCGTTTTTCTCGCCTTGACGCTCCTTCTTCCGGTTTTTTCGTCCGCCCAAGGCACCCGGGCGGATTACGAACGAGCCGGCGGCTTGCCGGAGAAATGGAAAAACCTGGCCGTCAACCAGCCCGACCAGCCGGAATGGATCGAAAAGACGCATAAGTTCTGGTACCGGAAATCGACCGCCGCTGGATATGAATTCGTCTTGGTCGACGCGGACGCCGCGACGAAAACGGCCGCTTTCGATCATGAAAAACTCGCCGGGGCTTTGACCGAGGCTCTCAAGGACCGGATCGATCCGAAAAATCTTCCGTTCACCCGGATTGAATACGTCGATCAAATGAAGGCGATCGAGTTCGAAAGCGGGGAATCCCGATGGAAATTTGATCTGGCCGCGGGGACCGTCGTCAGAATCAGCCGGGTTCTCTCCCGATGGAGCGACGAAAGCAACTGGCAGGATGTCGGCGGACGGGCCGAGCCGGCCGCCTCGGCCGAAGCGAAGGCGTCTCCCGACGGGAAATGGGAGGCGTTCGTCAGGAATTACAACGTTTACCTCCGTCCGGCGGGCGGGGCTCCGGGGGGCGGTCCGCAGACCGCCGGCTTCGCCCTCAGTCTCGACGGGATGGAGAGCGATTACTACAGCTTCCGATCGATCACCTGGTCGCCGGATTCAAGGAACATCGCCGCTTTCCGCGTCCGGCGGGGGCCTCACCGGCGGATCGATTTCATCGAATCCTCCCCGGACGGACAGCTTCAGCCGAAAACCTTTTCGCTCGGGTACACCAAGCCGGGCGACGTGATCGATTTTCTCCGCCCGGTGCTCTTCCATGTGGACGAGCGAAAAGCCGTGGACATCGACAATGCTCTCTTCGCCAATCCCTACGATCTTTCCGAGCTCCAGTGGAGGGAGGACGGCCGGGCCTTCACGTTTGAATACAACCAGAGGGGCCACCAAGTCTACCGGATCATCGAGGTGGACGCGGCGACCGGCCGGCCCCGGGCGGTCATCAGCGAGGAACCCCGCACGTTTTTCCCCTACTTGGAAATCTCCAGCTACGGGAAAAAATTCCGGTACGACGCCGCCGACGGCCGGGAAATCATTTGGATGTCCGAGCGCGACGGTTGGAACCACCTGTATCTCTTCGACGGAGCGACCGGCCAAGTCAAGAACCAAATCACGAAAGGCGAATGGGTCGTCCGCGGCGTGGACAAAGTGGATGAGACGGCCCGGAAGATCTGGTTCAAGGCGAGCGGAATGAATCCGGGCCAAGACCCTTATTTCACTCATCATTACTCGATCAACTTCGACGGGACGGGCTTGACCGCCCTGACGGACGGCGACCTGACCCACCAGGCCGCGTTTTCCTCGGACATGGCGTTTTTCACCGACCTCTCTTCGCGTCATGACCGGGCCCCGATCCTGGACGTCCGCCGGACGGCCGACCGCGGCCTCGTTCTCCGCGTCGAGCAAACCGACATCTCCGGTCTTGTCAAGGCCGGCTGGAAGGCGCCTGAAGCCTTCAGGGCCAAGGGCCGCGACGGCCGGACGGATATTTGGGGCGTCATTTACCGGCCGTTGAATTTCAGCTCCAAGAAAAAATACCCGGTGATCGAATACATCTACGCCGGGCCGCACGATTCCCACGTCCCCAAGACATTCGTCGGCTTCAGTCCCCTGCAGGCCCTGGCCGAGCTCGGGTTCATCGTCACCCAAGTGGACGGGATGGGGACCTCCAACCGGTCCAAGGCGTTCCATGATTATTGCTGGAAGAACTTGGCCGACGCCGGCTTTCCCGACCGGATTCTCTGGCACAAGGCCGTGGCCGCCGAATACCGGTATTACGACATCACCCGCGTCGGGATCTACGGCTGGTCGGCCGGGGGACAGAACGCCCTCGCCGCCCTGCTTTTTCACCCCGAGTTCTACAAGGCGGCCTTTTCGTCCTGCGGCTGCCACGACAACCGGATGGACAAGCTCTGGTGGAACGAGCAGTGGATGGGCTGGCCGATCGGCCCCGAATACGCCGCTTCGTCCAACGCGGAAAACGCCTGGCGGCTCCAAGGCTAGCTGCTCCTGTTGGTCGGGGAGATCGATACGAACGTCGATCCGTCCAGCACGATGCAAGTCGCCGACGCCCTCATCAAGGCCGGCAAGGAATTCGAGCTGGTCGTCCTCCCCGGCGTGAATCATACCAGCGGAGGGCCGCACGGAGACCGGAAGCGGAACGATTTCTTCGTCC
>JAAZPG010000504.1 GCA_012797375.1 Acidobacteriota bacterium | reverse complement strand
CTCGACGCCCTTGATCCTGGCGGTGACGTCCTCGATGCTTTGGAGGACGGAAAGCTCCAATCCCGGAACCTTGAGCTCCTCGGCCCGGGTCCGGGCGTAGAAGCCGGTCTTCATCAGGTCGCGCTCGGGAGTGCTGAGACGCTGGATGGCCCCCTGCCCGACGTGGTGGTTCGTCAGGGCGAGGCCGTCGGGCGAGACGAACGATCCCGAAGCTCCTCCAAACCGGATGGAGGACAGACGGAGATGGTCGAGCCATTCGGGCGAGGGGACGAAATTGTATTTCGCCTTCAAGATCTCGGCCGGCGGCATGTTGAACAGCCAGAGGCCTTCGTCGGCCAGGACCGGCCCGGCCAGGACGAGAACCAGAAGCCCGGTCCAGATGTTTCGAACGCGCGTTTTATTCATGAAATCTCCTCTTTAGAACTCTTGAGCCTATGATAAGCAATGCGGGCGGGAAATCAAGAGCCGGAGTCACTTACCGCTCCAGGACGACGACCGCGATGGCATGATCCGCCAGGTGGGTCAGGGAAACATGGGCCCGGCTGAATCCGTAATCCTTTCCGTCCCGGACGGACAGGGTCGGCTGTCCCGAGGGCAGATTGACGACCTCGACCGATGTCCAGGGCACGCCGCGGCCCAGGGCCTTGATGAACGCCTCCTTGGCCGCGAAACGGGCGGCCAAGTGTTGGAAGTGGTTTTTTTTGCCTTCGCAATAGGTGATCTCGAGGGGGGAAAAGACCTTGTCGACGAAACGCGGGTTCCGTTCGATCGCCTTTTGGACGCGGGCGACTTCGATCATATCGACGCCGGTTCCCAGGATCATGCTCGTCTCCTTGTCCGCCGCCGGCCCGGGGCCGGGAGGAGGCGGAATCCTTCGCTTATTTCAAGCTTCGATCCGCCCGTCGCTTCCGGTGGAGGGCGAGGGCGAACCGGTGGGCTTCATCCCGGATATACTGGGCGAGCTTGAGGGCGGGCGATGTGGGCGCCAGCCGGATCCCGCCGGGCCGGTCGGGAGTGTAAAGGATTTCCTCGCGTTTGGCCAGGGAGACGGCGGGAAGGCCGTTCAGGCCCAAGCGGTCCAGGACGGCCCGAGCCGCCCCCAGCTGGGGCAGGCCGCCATCGATCAAGACCAGGTCGGGCAGGATCTGCTTTTCCCGAAGAACCCGGCCGTAGCGCCTTTCCAGGGCCTCGGCCAGGGCGGCCGTGTCGTCGGCCGGGCCGGCGGTCCGGATCCGGTATCTCCGGTAGCCCTCCTTGGCCGGACGGCCGCCGCGGAAGGTGACCAGGGAGGCAATCGTTTCCACGCCTTGGGTGTGCGAGACGTCGAAGCCGTCGATCCGGACGGGGACGGACTGAAGGCCGAGGGCGGATTGAAGATCCTCGACCGCGGCCCTCTCGCCGTCCGCCCGCCGGAGGAGGCTTTCGGCGTTTTTAACCGCCCAATCGAGAAGCGTCCGGCTGTCGCCTCTCCGGGGAACGACGAGGCCGACGCGGCGCTTCGCCGCCGTCTTCCACCGAGCCCGTAGGGCGGCCGCGCCCTCAGGCAAGGCCGGCACGAGGATCCGGTCGGGAAGCGGACGTCCGGAATAATGATCCTCGAGGAAATCCCGAAGAGCTTTTTCCGGGGAAGGCCCGGCGTCTCGTTCTCGGATAAGAGAGACGGATTCCCGGACCTTGCCGTCCCTCATGAGAAAGACGCAAAAAGCCTGAAGGGCGCCCGCTTGGGCCAGGCCGATGACGTCCTGGTTTTCCAGCTTGACTGAAATCGCTTTCGGCCGGGAGCGGATCTGCTCAACCGTCCGGAGCAGGTCCCGCCAGCGGGCGGCATCCTCGAAGCGTTCCGCCGAGGCCGCGGCGTCCATCCGGCCGCGCAGGATTCCGGCGAGCTCCCGCGTCCGGCCCTCCAGAAAGAGGACGGCGTCCCGGACGGACGCGGCGTAGTCCTCAGGGCTGATCTTTCCGACGCACGGGGCCGAACAGTTCCCGATCTCGAATTCGAGGCAAGGGCGCCGGCGGGTGCGGAAGACAGCTTCGGCGCAGGTCCGCAGCCGGAAGGATTTCGTGAGCAGCTGGAGGGTTTTTCCCGCCTCCCGGGCGGGACTGAACGGGCCGAAGTACCGGGCTCCGTCGGAGGCGTCGACCTTCCGGCTGAAAAAAAGGCCGGGGACGGAGTCCCGAACCATGAGGCGAAGATAGGGGAAGCTCTTGTCGTCCTTCAAGCGGAGGTTGAACTTCGGCTGGAGATGATGGATGAAGTTGTTTTCGAGAAAAGCGGCTTCCCGCTCGGAGGCCGTCAGGATGAAATCAAGGCGGACGGTCTCGGCCAGGATGTTCCGGACTTTCGGGTCGTCGGTCGGCTGGAAATACGATTTGACCCGGTCGACCAGGGAACGGGCTTTGCCGATGTAGACCGGCTCGCCCCGGGCGTTTTTGAAGAGGTAGACGCCGGGCTTGTCCGGCAGCCCGGCGGCGGCCTCCTTCAAGGGGTGCGACATCGTCCGCTCCCTAGATCGCCAGCTCGCCCTTTTTCAACCGGGCGATCTCGTCGCGCAGCCCGGCCGCTTTTTCGAAATCCAGATCCCGGGCGGCCGTCTTCATGGCTTTCTCCAGCTCCTCGATTTTCCGCTTGCGCCGCTCGGGCGAGAGGAAGACGGCCCGGTCCTCGGCGATCCTGGTGTAATCGAAATAATCGCGCTCGGCCGCCGAGGCCAGCCCTTCGTCGATTTCCTTGCGGATCGACCGCGGGGTGATGCCGTTGGCCGCGTTGTAGGCGGCCTGGAGGGCCCGGCGGCGGTTCGTCTCGGCTACGGCCGCCTTGATCGAGTCGGTGAGGACGTCGGCGTAAAGGATCGCCCGGCCCTCGACGTGGCGGGCGGCCCGGCCGAAGGTCTGGATCAGGGCCGTCGTCGACCGGAGGAATCCCTCCTTGTCGGCGTCGAGAACGGCGACGAGGGAGACCTCGGGAAGGTCCAGGCCTTCGCGCAGGAGGTTGATGCCGATGAGAACGTCGAAGACTCCTTTCCGGAGATCCCGGAGGAGAACGACGCGCTCGAGCGTTTCGATCTCGGCGTGGAGGAAGCGGACCCGGAGTCCCAAGTCGTGATAATGACGGGTCAGGTCCTCGGCCATCTTCTTGGTCAGGGTCGTGACCAGCACCCGTTCCTTCCGGGCGGCCCTTCGTTCGATTTCCCGGCGGAGATCCTCCACTTGTCCGGCCACCGGGCGGATCTCGATCTCGGGATCGATCAGGCCGGTCGGCCGGATGATCTGCTCGATGATCCGTTTCCGGGAGGCCTTGATTTCGTAAGGAGCCGGCGTGGCCGAGACGTAAAGGACGGGGCCGACCCGCTCCTCGTACTCGCGGAACTGGAGAGGCCGGTTGTCGAGGGCCGAGGGCAGGCGGAAGCCGTGCTCGATCAGGGTTTCCTTGCGGGACCGGTCGCCGTGGTACATCCCCCCGATTTGGGGGATCGTGACGTGCGACTCGTCGATGATCGTCAGGAAATCCCGGGGGAAATAATCGAGGAGGGTGTAGGGCGGCTGGCCGGGCTTCCTCCGGCTGAGATAGAGGGAGTAATTCTCGATCCCCGGGCAATACCCGAATTCCCGGAGCATGTCCAAGTCGAAGAGGGTCCGTTCCTCGAGACGTTCCGCCTCGATGATCCGTCCGCGGGTCCGAAGATCGTCCACCCGCTGTTTCAGCTCCTCTTCGATGCCGTCGACCGAGGCCTCGAGGATGTCCCGGGGGGTGGAGAAAAAAGTCCGGGGGTGGATGATGATCTTGGAAAATTCCTCCCGTTGGCGGCCGAGAAGGGGGTCGATCGAGGTGATCCGGCCGACGGCGTCCCCGTCCAGCTCGATGCGGTAGGCGAAATCGGCGTAGGCCGGAAAGACGTCGATGACGTCGCCCCGAACCCGGAACCCGCCGCGTTTGAAATCATCCTCCTGGCGCTCGTATTGGATGTCGACGAGGGCCTGGATGATCCGTTTCCGCGGCCCGCGCTCGCCGGCGGCCAGGGGAAAGCTCATGGCGTAGTACGTTTCCGGGGCGCCGATTCCATAGATGCAGGAGACCGAGGCGACGATGATCACGTCCCGGCGCTCGAAGAGGCGGTTGGTCGCGTTCAGGCGCATCCGGTCGATTTCGTCGTTGATCGTGACTTCCTTGGCGATATACGTGTTGGAGGAGGGGAGGTAGGCCTCGGGTTGGTAGTAATCGTAATAG
>JAAZPG010000503.1 GCA_012797375.1 Acidobacteriota bacterium | reverse complement strand
AGCTCGCGGATATTGCCCGGCCAGTCCCTGGCCATGAGAAGCGAGAGAGCCTCCCCGTCCACCCCCTTGACGGATTTGCCTTGAAGGCGGTTGAACCTCTCGATGAATTGGGCCGCAAGCAGCGGGATGTCTTCTTTGCGCTGGCGCAGGGGAGGAAGCTCCAGGCGGACGACGTTGACGCGATAAAAGAGATCCTCGCGGAACCGGCCCTCCTTCACGAGGGCGGCCAAATCCTTGTTGCTCGCGGCCAAGACCCGGATATCCGCGGATTTTGGGCGCGTCGCGCCCAAGGGCTCATACGTCCTTTCCTGGAGAACCCGGAGGAGACGAACCTGGAAGGCCGGGCTCACTTCCCCGATTTCGTCGAGAAAAAGCGTGCCGCCCTCCGCCAGGGCCAAGCGGCCGGGCTTATCCTTGACCGCCCCGGTGAACGCCCCCGCCTTGTATCCGAAAATCTCGGATTCCAGAAGGGTGTCGGGGAGAGCCCCGCAATTAACGGCCACGAAGGGGCCGTTCCGGCGAGGGCTCAATTCATGAATCGTCCGGGCGGCGAGCTCCTTGCCCGTCCCCGTCTCCCCCAGGATCAAGACCGTGCTCGGGCTGGCGGCGATGGCCGGAAGGACGTCGAAGATCCGTTGCATGAGCGGGCTATGGCTGGCCATTTCGCCGATCCGGAATTTCCCGTCCAGCTCGCGCCGCAACGCTTCCACCTCGCTCAGGTCCCGGAACGTTTCCGCGCCGCCGGCCGTCCGTCCCGTCCGGTCGCGGAAGACGGCCGTGGAAACGCTGATCGGAATGCGCCGGCCGTCGGCCTTGATGATGAAGCCGGAGCGGCCGATGATCGGTTTTCCCGTCTTCATCGTCCGCCGCAAGGCGCAATCGGCTTCGCACATGCTGGAACGAAAGACGTCCGAACATAAGCGTCCAAGGGCCTCTTTCCGGGGAATGCCGGTGATCTCCTCGGCCGCGCGGTTGAAGGACGTGATCCGCCACTCCCGGTCCACGGTGAACACGCCGTCGGAAATGCTTTCGAGAACGGCGTCGGTCGGCGAACCGGACGGAAGTTCCGGACGGGATTTCCCGGCCGGAACAATCCGAGATCGCCGTGTTTTCGTCTTGGTCACGATTCTACAATAGGCGATTGACCGTCGGAAGGTCAATCTGACCCGATGTCGGCCTCGTAGAACCAGCGCAGGGATCCTTCCGGGCCGTCGGGCTTCCAGGGCGGCGGGCCGAGGCGCCGGAGCCCGGCCGCGGCCGCTTCGGCGTCCCGGAAGTACGATTCCCGAAGGGCCGGAATCCGGGCCGCCGGAATTTTTTTTCCGGCCGACGGGGCGGAGTCTCCGGGCGAGCCCGCCCGGCCCGATTCGTCCACGTGGATCCACTCCCCCGTTTCCTCGCGAAAGCCGTAGAGACGGAGAAACAGCTCGCCGTTTCGGGCCGTAAAATCGATCGCCCGGAGCAGGAAATCCACGTCTTCCCGCTCGAAGATCCAATGGAGGTTGATCCGGACCCAGCCCGGCTTGAGGCCCTCGCGGCCGCAGAGGATGGCGTCCCGGTAGCGGATCGAGTCGTTGTCGCCGATCCCCAGCAGCCGGTGGCCATAGGGCCCGGCGCAACTGCATCCCGCCCGCGACTGGATGCCGAAGAGGTCGTTGAGGAGCTTGGTCACGAACTTGGGATGGAGGATCCGGTCCCGGTGGGAGATGTTGAACGACACGATCGGCGTCCGGTTCTCCACTCCCCCCGGGCCGACCGTCCGGATGCCGGGGATCCGGCCGAGCCCCCGCATGAAGCGGGCGAGATGCCCGCGCTCGATCCGCTCGATTCGGGCCGCTCCCGCCGCCTCCTTCACCTCGACGGCCAGGGCGGCCTTGATCGTCTGGAGAATCGGCGGCGTTCCGGCCGTCTCCCGCGTTTCGATGTCAACCGCGTAGTCGTGGCTCTTCGGCCCGACGTAGACGACCGTTCCTCCCCCGGCCGTCGTCGGCGGCAGATCCGGCCGGTAGAGACGGTCCTTCATGATCAGGATGCCGCAGCTTCCCGGACCCCCGAGAAACTTATGGGGCGAGAAGAAAACGGCGTCGAAGGCCGATTCCTCGTCCCGGTTCATGTCGATTTCGACATAGGGCGCGATCGCGGCGAAATCGAAAAAGACCGGCACGCCGCGGCAGCGGCATAGCCGGGCCACGTCATAGACCGGCGTCCGGACGCCGGTGATGTTCGATCCGGCCGAGAACGAGCCGAACCGGATCCTCCCGGCGAAGGCCGGATCGTCGAGCTTCCGTTCGAGATCCCGGAGATCTAATCCGCCGGCTTCGTCCAAGCCGACGACGACGACCTCGGCGAAGGCCTCCCGCCACATCAGCTCGTTCGTGTGGTGCTCATAGGGGCCGATGAAGACGACCGGCGTGATCTTTTTCACCTCGGGCCCCAAGTCGACGCCCCTCGCGGCCGCCGTCCGGCACAAGGCCTCGATCCGCTCCCGGGTGACCGGAGGGAGGTATACGCCGAGCATCTCCTGAAGCTTCTTCAGGGCGCCGGTCGAGCCCGAGCCCGTCGGAAAGATCTTGTCACGGGGGCCGGCGTTGACCGAGGCCTTGATCCGGCGCTCCGCTTCCTTGAACCGCCGGGTCATCGTCTTGCCCGTGTAATCGTCCTCGGTGTGAGTGTTGGCGTAGGACCGGGAAATCTCGAGAAGCTTTTTCTCGACGAAATCGAGCAGCCGTCCCGAGGCGGTGTAATCAGCGTAGAACAGATGCCGCGGGCCGAAGGGCGTCGGAAAAGCCAGGTCGCGCCCGAGGATTCCGCGGCGGATATCGTCCAAGGTCAAGCGTTCGGCGAAAGAAAGCATGGGCACCTCGCGTTCCTGATCATTTTAACCGGAAAAAGAAAGCCCGCCAATCGCGGCCGCGGTTTCAGGCGAGCGGCAGCCGGACAGAGAAGGCGGTTCCCGCCCCGGCCTCGCTCCGCGCCTCGATCGCCCCCCCGTGAAGGAGGACGATGTGCTTGGCGATGGACAGCCCGAGACCCGTTCCGCCGAGCTTCCGGGAGCGGGCCGGGTCGACAAGATAAAAGCGCTCGAAAATCCGGGGCAGGTGCTCGGCGGCGATCCCCGGCCCGGTATCCGAAACCTGGAAAGTCATCTGTCCCTTGCCGGGCGAGAGGGAGATCGTCACGCCGCCGCGGTCGGTGTATTTCACCGCGTTGTCGACCAGGTTGATCAGCAGCTGTTCCAGAAGAACCTCGTCGGCCCGGACGGGCGGCAGGTCCGGGGCCGCCTCGATCTTCAGAAAGAGGCCTTTCTCCGCCGCCCGGTCCGCGTATAATTCCACGACGCGCCGGGCCAAAGCGGCCGGATCCACCGCCTTCAGGTCGAGACGGGTCTCCGGCGACTCGAGCTCCCCCAGCTTCAGGAGATCGTCGACGATCGCCCGCATCCGGACGACATGGCGGGAGAGGATGTCCAGAGCGGCCGGATCGTTGATCGCCTTCCCGTCCAGAAGAAGCTCCAGCGCCCCGGAAATCGCGGCCAGCGGCGTCCGCAGCTCATGGGAGGCGTTGACGATGAAATCCTTTTTCATCTCGTCGACCCGCCGCCGCTCGGTCATGTCGGTGAGAAGAAGGACGATCCCGTCTTGGGCCGGAAGATAGCCGGCGGCCGCGAGGAAGCTCCGGTCCCCGATCTTGACGTCGACGGTCCGGCCGGCCTTTTCCCTCCGGCTGTCCTCGATAAGGCTTTGGAGGCCGGCGCTCCGGACCGTTTCCAGGTACCCGCGGTTCCCGCCGGCCGCCTTTGGGAAGAGGGAATGGAACGCCTCGTTGGAAAAGAGAATCCGGCCGTCCCGGCCGATCACCGCCAGGCCTTCCCGGATCGAGGCGATGATGTTCGCCAGCTCCTCCTTGCGGCGCTCCAGGTCCTCAAACTGGGCCTCCAGCCGGTCCGTCATCGCGTTGAAGACGCCGGCCAAGTGCCGGAATTCGCCGCCCCCTCCGACTCGGACTTTCGCCCCGAAATCCCCCTCGGCGACCTTTTCGGAGGCGCGGACGAGGGCTTGAAGAGGCCGGGTCAGGCTGAGGGTGAAGAAAAGGGCGGCCAAGAGGGCCAGGGCCGTCACGATCAGGACCGCCCGGATGATGCCGCCCCGGAGATCGGCCAGGAGCGCATCCACTCCCCGGGCGTAAACGCTGAGCCGGAGAACGGCCCGGACCCCGCCCGAGTCGTCCTTCAACGGGATCGCGACGTAGATCATCCGGTCCTCGACGGTGTAGCTGAACCGGTCCGCCCGGCTCGTCTTTCCCTCGAGGGCCTCGGCCACTTCCGGACGGTACCGGTGGCTTTCCATCTCCGCGGGATTTCTCTCCGAATCGCCCAGGACGGCCCCGCCGGGGGCGATGACCGTCACCCGGGATTCGATCTTGCGCCCCTCGTCCACCAGGAACGATTCGAGGGCTTCGGGCGGCCCCTCCATCAAGCGGAGGATATCCAGGGTCATCGCCCGGCCGACATGCTCCAGCTCCGTCGCCAGCCGCCGGTGGTAATGGGAACGGATGATTCCGAAGGAAATAAACGTCGTGAGAACGCTCATCAGGAGAATCATCAGCCCGAATCCCCCGAAGATCTTCAGAAACAGGCTTCGTTTGAGCATGTCATTTCCCGTTCGACAGTTTTTTATATCCCAAATCGGGCCGCCCCGCAACCGGATCCGTCCGGTTGCGCCGGGCCGGGGGTTTTGCTATGAATAAAGGTAAAAGAGGAGGAACCGCCATGAGCCGCGAGAAAAAACAAGAGTCGATTCCGACGTCCGGCGGGGATCTTCGGATCACGTTTCTGGGGCATGCCTCGCTGGTTTTCGACTGGAAGGATATCCTGGTCTACGCCGATCCGGTCTCGACGGAGGCCGACTTCGCCGCCCTGCCCAAGGCCGATGTCGTCCTGGTCACCCACGGCCACTTCGACCATCTCGATCCCAAGGCAGTCGCCCTGTTGAGCAAGCCCGGAACCGAGATTTTTTGCGACCCGGAAAGCCGGCCGAGGCTTTCCCGGGCCCGGGCCTTGAAAAACGGCGAAGCGGCCTCGTCCCGCGGCCTCGGGATCCAGGCCGTCCCGGCGTACAACATCACCGGCATGCGGTCCGAAGGAGTTCCCTTCCATCCCCGGGGAACGGGCAACGGCTACATCCTGACGTTCGGGGACGTTCGGGTGTATGTCGCCGGCGACACCGAAAACACGCCGGAGATGAAAGCCCTGAAGAACATCGACGTCGCCTTTCTCCCCATGATGCGGCCCTACACGATGTCTCCGGACATGATCGCCGACGCCGTCCGGGCGATGCGGCCGAAGATCCTCTATCCCTATCACACCAAGGACGCCGACGCCGAGCCCCTCCGCCGCCTTCTCCGGGACGTCCCGGAGATCGAGGTCCGGTTCCGGTACGGCGGGAATTGAAAGGAAACGCCATGGCCGAAAACGACGTGAAGAAACCCAAGCGAGAGCTCGATCCCGAAAACAGCGGCCGGATCCTTTCCGCCTCCGCGGTGCTCATCGGCGTCTGCCTCACGGCGATCGGGCTGATCCGCATCACGATCAGCCTCCAGCGCAAGAACACGATCGCCGACGATCTGCTCGCCTTGGACGCCGTGCTGTTCCTCGCGTCCTTCTTTTTATCCTACTGGGCCTTGCGCTACCGGGACGTTCCCCGCCCCCGCAAGCTGGAGCGCGCCGCCGACATCGTCTTCATGATCGGCTTGGTCTTCCTGGTCGCAATCGGCGTGTACATCGTTTATATGATCTCGGCGCCCTGAAGGGCGCGGGCGGGCGGGAGCGGGTTGAGGAAGACCGCTCGCCGAATTGCCCGGTAATCCCCTCTTCACCGCGCCATCAGCGCGAACACACCCCATCCCAGGTATTCACGCGTGTAAGCGGCATAGCGCCCCGGTTCCGAGGTTAGTTGCGCTCGAACATCATTCGCCAATTCGTCGTCGGGATTGGCTTCAAGCCATCGGCGCATGGTGAGCCACTTGGCCGCTTCGTACCTGTCCCAGCTGTCTTGGTCCGCCAAAACCATTTCCACGACGTCGTAGCCGAGCCGACCAAAAGACGCGAGAAGTTCTGGAAGCAGGAGAAAATCGGAAATTGAGCCGGCAAGACACCCCTTGGCAACATCCTCCGTCGGCGGACGCTTCCGCCAGTAGGGCTCGCCGATGAGGATGATCCCCCCGGGGCGGAGGCTCCGCGCCAGAAGCTCGATGGTGCCGGCGACTCCCCCGCCGATCCACGTGGCACCGACGCAGGCCGCCACGCCGGCCTTTTCTTCAGAGACGTAACCGGTGGCATCGCCATGAATGAACTTGACTTGATCGGCGACCCCGAGTTCTTCAGCGCGAAGTTTCGCTTGCTCGGTGAATAACCGGCTCATGTCGATGCCGGTGCCAATGATTCCGTAATCGCGCGCCCAGGTGCACAACATCTCCCCCGAACCGCTGCCGAGATCGAGCACCCGGGTCCCTCTTTCCAGCCGCAGCGCCGCCCCGAGAGCGGCGAGCTTTTCGGGCGTGAACGGGTCATGGATGCGATGAGCACTTTCGGTGATGTTGAAGATCCGCGGGATGTCCATTTCAGAAAATCTCCTTTGCTATCTCAAGACACAATTACATCTGATCAAATTTTTTGTGGGGATGGTAAACCAGGGGACATAAAAGCCAAGGAACGCCGTTTTGGCTCCCCATGTGCAACCCTCTTCATAACCGTTCTCTTTCTCCGGCCGTAAACCGCAAACCTTCAATATCAACGAGTTATCAAAAATCAGGCCGTTTCCGGTGACGGCTTACTGAAGCCCATACTTGTTCTTGAACTCTTCAATCCAGTCTTCATGCCCGCCCGATTCTTGTATGGCCTCAACGACCATCTGAATGGTCAATCTGCCAACTCGATGACGTAGGTTCTGCGGGATCGCTTTATATAGAAACGGCCACAAGCCGCCATGATCCTTCCTGTCATCCGCGGACCTCAAAAAGGCGGGGTTCCTTGAATCGTGCAGCAGAATGAAGCTCCCTTGCTTGGCAAAGGCAAATGTTGCCTCGCGGAAAAACTGGTAGTAGTTCGCGAGCGGACAGATTGCCCCTTTGACAAGAGCCGCGCCCGAGAAACCGAGTTCATCCAGACGCTGCCAATATTTCCTTCCGATATGATGCAGGTAGCATTCGCCAAGCCTTTCTGGATAAGGATTTCGACCTTCGCAATCCCCACCAGCGAAAACGGAGCAACCACCAAACTCTCGTTCCACCATCTTTGCTTCGATAAAGAGGCTGTTACACGAGCCTGACAAAATGATGTCGATAGACGTGGGTTGTCCATTATCCTCGTTAAAAACTGACCGGTCGTCGTGCTCAAAAACTGCTTCGACCTTTCCTTCCGGCCATGGGACACCCAACTTTTCAATTGCAATCTTCAAAGGAGCAAGATCGTTTCGAACGATCAGAGGGCCGATTAGATTAAATGCCATCGCCTGACTGCTTAGCCCGTGATGAAGATATTTGTGCAGAGGGAAGGAATCCTCGCCGAGGTGTCTCTCCTGTTCCCGGCGAATGTAATCCGCGACATCTTCACAGATAAGATTCTTTGCCCACAGATCATGACGGGCGAGACAGTACTTCATCTTGGGATGGGTTTCGTGT
>JAAZPG010000502.1 GCA_012797375.1 Acidobacteriota bacterium | reverse complement strand
GTCTTCTGCGTTTTCTCCGTGGCCTACCTTAAGGAAGACTTGAAGTGGAATTACCTGGTCGGATTCGCCTTGATCCTCGGGGCGGTCTTTTTCGTCTTTCACAAGTGGTGAACGGCGCGTCCCGCGCCGCGTTCTCGCCTTCCGGCCGGATCGTTTGACGGAAGCGAACTCGGGACGGCGTCTCCTTTCGGGAAAAAACAATCCTTCGCGAGAAGCGCGCGCCGAACCGCCGGCCGCGGATGCCGTTCCGCCGTTCGGGCCGAACGTCCGGCGATCTGGAAAAGAAACCGGGACTTGGCCGTTGGGCGGGTTTGCGCCGATCCCTCCCCTCGTGTCGAATCGCGGGTGTCGAGGAACGGGAGAGCGGAGGGAGAAAATCCGTGGAAAACGCCCGGCCGGAAAGAAGATGTAAAGTCTTTTATTCCGTGTTTTTTTACATTTGGAATTGTGTAAAGATTCATAATCATCTGATAATAAATAAAATACGTGGTGTTTATTCGACTGGCATAAACATTGCAATTCTATGGTCAGGGAAAAGGCTCATTTCATGGGCTAAACGGATCGGTACAACAAGGAAGGTGATCACCAGGAAAATGACTAACCACCCAAGGGAAAAGGACGGACTTTGTCCGAAAAGGGAAATTTAAAAAAAGGAGGAACGCATTTGAAGACGAAGCTTTTCATCGGATTGATCGTCCTGTTGTTGATGCTCTCTCCTCTCGTTTTCGCCCAGTCCCGCGACACCGGCGCCATCGTCGGTAAAATCGCGGACGAGGAAGGCAACGTGATCCCGGGGGCCAGCCTGGTCCTGACCAGTCCCAACTTGATGGGCTCCCGGACCACGGTCTCGGACGCCAACGGGGAATTCCGGTTCCCGGCCCTGCCGCCCGGCGATTACGCCTTGAAAGCCGAGCTGACGGGCTTCGGAACGTACGTCCAGGAGAACATCCGGGTGACGACGACCGCCACCCTCAATGTCAACGTGGTCATGAAGCCGGCGGCCATGGCCGAGGAAATCACGATCGTGGCCGAAGCCCCCACCGTCGACGTCAAATCCACGGAGACGGCTTCGGTCACCCTGAGCAACGAGATTCTGCGGAACGTCCCCTATAACCAGTTCACGGCCGACATCGTCAACCTCGCCCCGGGCGTCAGCGGAAACGTCGCCTACGGCGCCTCGGAGAACACCGGGATCGCCTACACCATGGACGGCGTCAACGTGGCCGACCCCGAGGCCGGCTCGGCCTGGGTTTTCTCCGACCACAACATCATCGAGGAAGCCAAGATCATGGGCGTGGGGCTGCCGGCCGAGTACGGCAATTTCACCGGGGTCATCTTCAACCTGGTGACGAAGTCGGGCGGCAACGAGCTTTCCGGCCACTTCGAGTTCAATTTCCAGGGTTACAAGGCCGACTCGGACTTCTGGCAGGCGACCAACAACCAGGCCTATGTCGACGATTTCCCCAGCCTGACCTCGCCGTCGTCCAAACTAATGGACATCAACGGCCACTTGGGCGGCCCGATCATCAAGGACAAGCTGTGGTTCTACGTCGGCGGGCAGTTCTACCGGACGCAGGACCGGCCGACGGGATTCCCCGAGGACGTCGACTACAAGCAGCCGCGGTTCTTCGCCAAGCTCTCGGCCCAGGTGGATCCGACCTTGAGCATGAACGGCGTCTTTCAGGCCACGTCCTATAACGGAATCAACCGTGATTCCGGCGCGACGGTTTCCCCGGAGGCGACCGTGATCCAGGATTCGCCGGACTGGCTGGCCAGCTTCAGCCTGACCAAGATTTTGAGTCCGAACACGTTCTTCGACCTCAAAACCAACTACTTCAAGGGCCGCTATTACCTCGATCCCGAGGTCGGCTTTGACACGTATCACCACTTCGACCTGAACGAGAACATGCG
>JAAZPG010000501.1 GCA_012797375.1 Acidobacteriota bacterium | reverse complement strand
CGCCCGCACGGCCGAAGGAATGGAAACATATGTCCGCCTCGGAGATTCGATCGGGCGGGCCGCGGCCGCTTCGAATCCTCGCCCCGCGCCTTGATTCGCTCCGGCTGAATCTGGCAAAATCATCCTCCCCATGAGAAATAAACACGCGGACATCAGCCGCCCGGGCGGAAGTGATTCCTGAATCATGTCCCTTCGCTCGTTTCGGTTCGATCCGTCCCTGACCCGGGAATTCATCGCTTTCGGCGGCTCGCTTTACGCCGGCGGCGCCCGGCGCGTCCCGCCCTTCCGCCGGGAGATCATCCGCCAGTTGAGCCCCGATTTCTATTTTTATCAACGGGCCGGAAACGATCATCGCCGTTTCCTTGCCTATCGGGCCGGCCGCGTCGCCGGCCGGATCGCGGCCATGGTCAACGCGGAGATCCGGGACGGGGACCGGCTCCCCGTCGGCCTCGTCGGCTTCTATGAATGCGTGGACGACGACGGCGTCGCGGCCGAGCTTCTGGCCGCGGCCCGGGAGTGGCTCCGGACGGAACACGGCGTCCGGCGGATCCGGGGACCCATGAATTTCGACCTCTGGCACGGCTACCGGTTCCTGACCAAGGGATTCGACCGCGAACCGTACTACGGCGAGCCCGACAACCCGGCGTATTACCCGGAACAATTCGAGCTCGGCGGCTTCGCGCCGCTTCGGGCGTGGAATTCGATCGAGATCAACGGCCGGGAAAAGCTGGAGGCCTTGATCGCGCCGTGGAGGAAAAGGCATGAGCTCCTCCTCGAGCGGGGTTACCGGTTCGTCCCGGCGACGCGCCTGGACCTCCGGAAGGAATGGCCCGCGCTGCACGGCCTGATCGACCGGTCGTTCGACGGTTTTCCCGATTACACGCCGATTCCGTTCACCGAGTTCAAAGCGCTTCTTTCCGGCGTGGGATTCGCCCTGGCCGCGGACGTTTCGGGTTTCGTTTATGATCAAGCCGGGCGGGCGGTCAGCTTCGGCGTCATCTTCCGCGACCTGGCCGGCGCGGTCCGCGCCATGAACGGCCGGATCACGCCCCTTGGCGCGCTCCGATTCCTGTCCCGCCTCCGGAAGCGCCGGCGCTTCAATTTCTTCGCGGCCGGTTCCCTTCCGGAAGAAGAAGCGCGGGGGACCGGGGTGGGAAGAGCGGGATTCTTCGCCATGATCGACGAGTCGCTCCGCCGCGGTTATTCGGACTTCATCTTCGCCCAAATGCCCAAGGATCAGCCCATCCAAGCGTTCTTCCGCCGGCTGAAGATCGAACCGCAGCGAGAATATACCCTGTACGAGCGGGAGGCATGAGCCGCCTGGAGGTCCGGTACGCCCAATGCTGGGAGGATCCCCGTCTCAGCCGGGAGGCGCTTGCCGTCGGACCGGACGACGATGTCCTGTCCATCGCTTCCGGGGGAGAAAACGGCCTGGCTTTCCTTCTCGATCGGCCGCGCTCGGTGACCTTGATCGACCGGAATCCGGCCCAGATACATCTGGTCGAGCTGAAGGTCCTGGCCGCCCGGCGGCTCGACCGCGAAGAGCTTCTGGGCTTTCTCGGCGCCCGGCCCGGACCGGACAAGGACCGTTTATACGACGTCCTGAGGCCGGGCTTGAGCGGGCCGGCCCGGGCTTTTTGGGACCGCCGACGGGACCTGATCCGGGACGGCCTGTTTCACTGCGGCCGGTACGAGCGTTTCTTCCGGGCGGCGATCCGTTATGTCGTTCCCTTGATCCATTCCCGCAAGACGCTGCGAGCCTTGCTCGACTGCCCCACGGTCGGGGAGCAGGCGGCGTTTTACCGGGACGTCTGGACCAATCGGCGGTGGCGGACGCTGTTCCGCCTGGTGTTCGGAAAACGCGTGTTCGGCCGGTGGGGTCGTCAACGGTCCCACTACCGCTACGTGACCGCGGCCGACACCTGGCGGCTTTTCTACGACCGGGCGGAGCGGGAGCTCAGCCAACGTCTCGTCCGGGATCATCCCGGCCTCGCTTATTTTTTCAAGGAGAGCGCCTACCCCCGGCCGGAGAATCTTCCGCTATGGCTGCAAGCCGCTCATTTCCCGGCGATCCGGGAGGGATTGGACCGGTTGAAGCTTCGGACGGCCGGCCTGGATGAAATCCTCGCCGCGACCCATCCCGGCGATTTCTCGAAATTCAATCTCTCCAACATCTTTGAATACATGGCGGCCGGGGAGTACGCAAGGGCGCTCGGCGGAATCCTTCGCGTTTCCCGGTCCGGGGGACGCCTCGCCTTCTGGACGATGTTCGTCCCCCGCCCTGTCCCTTCATCGCTTTCCGCGCGATTCGCCCCGGTCTTCCCGGACGGAAGTCCGGATCCGGCCTACCGGACGTGGACCTTGTTTGAGGATTTCCACGCCTGGCGCCTCCTCTGAGTCCCGGAGTCCAAGCCGTTTTTCAAGCAGGGAAAAGCCGCGGCCCGGTTTCCTTTCCCCGTCCTATTTTCCGCCACATGACATTGATTCTGCGCCGGTCCGCGGGGCTGAAAATCCCCCGCTCCAGGAGCAACCCGACCAGCTCGACGAACGATCCGCCGTAGACGCGCCGGGCCAGCGCGCTGAGAAGGTCGCCGACCGTTTCGTCCTTGCCGTACAGGGCGGCATAGAGGTATTCCCGGCCGGATTTTCTCCGGCTGAGCCAGCCGTACCGCACGAGGCGGGTCATTTGGACCTGGACGGTGGTCCGGCGGACCTTCTTCCGCCGGGCGGCGTTGAGGGCGGTCCAGACGTCGTTGATCGAGGCTTCCGGCCGGGCCCATATTTCCCGCATGATTTCCAGGCTTTCATCCGACAGGATCTCGTGTCTCATGACATCCTCCTTTTCGCGGCTGTTTCCTCTTCTCATAGTACGACACTTGTCGTTTTTATTTCAATCTATTATTTTCATGATATTCTCTTGACAACCGGTTTTTCGTGTGATATGAGAGACGCATTCTCTATCGGCTTTCGAGGAGTCATGTCTTTGACAATTCGGCTCCCGGCCTCGAGAAAACCGCCCCTTCACCGGGGAAAGACCATCCCCTCGCCTGATCTTTCCGCTCCTTCTCTCCCTTTCATAATTTTCATTCCTGACTAGCAAAAACTCCGAAGGAGGTTTGACGCGTGGATGTCCAAATTGACCGCGTGAACGCCTTTATCCGGAAGCACCAGAACCAGAAAAAGGCCCTGATCGCGATCCTCCAGGACGTCCAGGCGGAGTACAGCTTCCTGCCCCAGGAGGCCCTCCGGCAGGTGGCCCGCTCCGTCGGTCTCCCGCTCATCGACGTCGTCGGGGTGGCCACGTTTTTCCGGGCTTTCAGCCTGAAGCCGCGCGGCCGCCACGTCGTGACGGTGTGCTCGGGAACGGCCTGCCACGTCCGGGGCGGGCCCAAGATCCTGGAGGAATTCGAGCGGCAGCTCGGCGTCGGTCCGGGCGAAACAACGCCCGACCGCAAGTTCACCCTCGAAACCGTGGCCTGCCTCGGCTGCTGCGCGATCGGACCGGTCGTGGTCGTCGACGGCGACTTCCATGCCCAGACGTCGACCCGCAAGGTCGCGGCCATCATCAAGCAGTACGGGAAGAAGTGAGCCTCATGAGAGTCGCCCCGATCAAAACGCTCGCCGTCTTGGAACAGACGATCGCCGCCCACGAGCGGCTTCGGAAAAAAGACCGGAGGCCCATCCTGACCGTTTCGGCCGGCACCTGCGGCCGGGCCCGGGGGGCCCTCAAGGTCGTCGACGCTCTCCGGACTTCGCTCCGGAAGGCCAAGATCGACAAGAAAGTCCGCCTCCGGGTCACCGGCTGCCACGGGTACTGCGAGGCCGAGCCGAACATCATCGTCCAGCCCCACGACCTGTTCTACCAGAAGGTCGATCCGAAGGACGCGGCCCTCGTCGTCTCCGAAACCATCCGGAAGAAAAAGCCGGTCCCGGGGCTGTTCTTCCGTCATCCCGCCACCGGGAAGCCGGCGAAACGGGAAAAGGACATCCCCTTTTACGCCAAGCAAAAGCGGCTGGTCCTGGGCGACAACGCCCGGATCGATCCCACCTCGATCGACGATTACTTTTCCATCGGCGGTTACTCCGCCCTGGCCAAGGTCCTGAGGAAGCTCGG